>JAICND010000240.1 GCA_025929005.1 Acidimicrobiia bacterium | reverse complement strand
TCCGCACTGATAGAAGAGCGTCGGCGATTTGATCGGGCCCTGCCGCGAGGGACTTGGTCAGCGTCTCTCCTGCGCGGCGTATGGCGTCACCACGGGCAGCTGGAGCAGGGTCAAGTACCTGTCCGCCTCCCACCACGGCTCGGCGGCCGGTGTCGCGGAGGATGAACCGGTCACCGACCTGGAGGCATAGTTCGGTGTTGAGCTCGCAGAGAAGTGCGTTCTCGCTCAACATCCGGGCGCGTACGGGCCAGGCCCCGCTCCCGACGTGAAGTTGGAGTGCATTGCGTGGCCCAATCCCATCGACATGGCGCGGAAGTCGAAAGGTCGCCAGGAACCGGCGGGTTGGTTGCCACTCACCGGGCGAGCCCAGCATTGATCCTCGTGGGGCCTCCTCCCTTTCGATTCCGACCAGGCTGGCTGCGACCCGTCGGTAGGGCTCGACCTTCTCCATCCGGGTCTCGTGACTCTCGAGGCTCCGGATCCGTGCCGCATTGGCCCCCACCCCGCCTGCGGCGGGCCAGATGTCGACCGTCATCCCCACCTCCAGCGCTGCCCCCAAAAGGGTCCCTGTGACCACGGTTCCGGTTCCCACTATCGAGAAGCTGCGATCGATCCATAGGCGGGGCCGTCCGTTGGGCCGGGGGCTGGCCGCCCTGGTCGCGGCGGCGAGGAGCGTTCGCAACGCCTCCACCCCTTCACCGGTCGTCGCCGAGACAGCGACGATCGGGGAGCCTTCCAGAGTGGTGCCGAGCAGCCGTTCGTCGATGTCCATGCGCACCAGCGCGGCGGTGTCATCGTCGACCCGGTCGACTTTGGTCAGCGCCACCACCCCGTGACGAACCTCGAGAAGATCGAGGACCGCCAGATGCTCTTCGGATTGTGCTTTCCACCCCTCGTCGGCCGCCACCACGAAGAGTGCTACGTCAATAGCTTCGACGCCCGCCAGCATGTTCTTGATGAAGCGCTCGTGGCCGGGCACATCCACGAACGAGACTTGAGAGCCATCGGGGAGGCTGGTCCAGGCGAAGCCCAGGTCGATGGTCAGGCCGCGTCGCTTCTCTTCTTCCCACCGATCGGGGTCTCGGCCGGTCAGGGCGAGCGTAAGGGTCGACTTCCCGTGATCGACGTGTCCGGCGGTCCCTATAACCGGCATGCCGACCGCAGTGCTGTAGCCACATGCTGATCACTAGATGGATCCACGGTTCGGAAATCGATCAGCAGCCGACCGCTCTGCCGTCTTGTCAGAATGGGCGGCTCTGCTCGCAGCAAAGCCGAGAAGGCGGTTTCGGGAACATCGCACTCGAGCAATGGGCTGGGTATCGCCGCACCGGGTGACGATCCCGCTCCCAGCGTCGAGTTGCCGACGACGATATGGCCGTTGACCTCGGACGCGATAAGGACTGCCTGTGCCCTGGCCTCAAGCTCTGCATACGAGCGGGTTGCCATCTCCCACACAGGGAGATCGACCGCCCCGCCGGCGGCATAGGTCTCGAGAGTTGCGGTGAGGGCGGCGGTCGTAGCCCCGTCGATGCGCAAGGCCCTTGCGGCCGGGTGGCGAACGAGCCGATCGATGAGAGCAGCACTCCCAACGATGACGCCCGCTTGTGGCCCTCCCAGGAGCTTGTCTCCCGAAAACAGCACGAGGTCGGCTCCGGTGGCGACTGCCTGGCGGATGCCGGGTTCGCCCGCCAGCCACTCCGGGGGCTTGGAGAGCCAGGGAGTGGTGTCATCGAGGAGTCCCGAGCCAGCGTCGAAAACGACAGGCACACCCGACTTCCGCCCCAAGGCGACGAGGTCGGCGAGGGTCGCCTCTTCGGTGAATCCCTCCACCCGGTAGTTGGAGGGATGGACCTTCAGTAACAAGGCCGGGAGCGGGGAGAGAGCGGCGGCATAGTCGGCAGTGCGAGTCCGGTTGGTGGTCCCGACCTCGACCATGCGGGCACC
Organism: Acidimicrobiia bacterium; assembly: GCA_025929005.1. GTDB lineage: Bacteria > Actinomycetota > Acidimicrobiia > Spongiisociales > ZC4RG35 > JAICND01. Next base: position 1,745 of record JAICND010000240.1, on the reverse strand, counting down.
AGAGGCTGTGATCAGTTCGGGCAATCGGTAGCTCCCGCCGATCTCGATGAGTTCTCCCCTGGAAACCGGGACTGGCTTGCCCGAAGCCAGCGCCATCAGGACCAGAAACAATGCCCCGGCGTTGTTGTTGACCACGAAAGCGTCCTCCCCCCCCACCAGGGTGGCGACCAGGCTGCGCAAGTAGCCGCTGCGGGATCCGCGTTCTCCGGTCGCGAGATCAAGTTCGACATTGCCATATCCCGAGTGGGTGGAGTTCGCAGCCGCCATGGCTTGGCGGGACAGGGGTGCTCTTCCGAGGTTGGTGTGCAGGATGACGCCAGTGGCGTTGACGATGCTCGTGTGCCGGCTCCGAATCAGGCGTTCGAGCGCGGCCCGAGCGAGATCCGCGGCCGAAACTTGCTCACCCTGGGCCAACACGTTTCGGGCCTGTTCCACCGCTTTGCGGACCTCCTCCACGACCAGAGCTCGGGGAATTCCTTCGACAGCCAGTTCATTGGCGAGCCGATCGACAGATGGGAGGTCGCGGAAAGACATCGCAGCATCAGACTACCGAGAGGGCGTCGGCCACTTAGAGGAGCAATGGCGAGGCGTTTACGCTCCCACGGGTGAGAATCGAGAGGGTCCTGGCACCCAACGCAGGACCTTTCACCGGGCCCGGGACCAATACGTGGCTGCTTGACGCGTCGGGAGTGGTGGTCATTGATCCGGGACCGATCATCGCCAGCCATCGCAGTGCGATCGAGTCGGCCGTCGGGGATAGGAGGGTTCTTGCCGTTCTCGTAACTCACACCCACAGCGACCATGCCCCTCTGGCCAATCCTCTGGCTCATCATTACGAAGTCGAAGCGCTCGGTTATGGGCCGGGTGATGAGTTCGAACCGGATCGCCTTCTGGCGGATGGAGACACCGTTGGACTCGGTGTCGAGCGGCTTACTGTCATCCATACTCCCGGTCACGCACTCGACCATCTCTGTTTCCTGGTCGACCGGGTCCTTTTCACAGGTGATCACATCATCGGGGGTTCGTCTTCGATGATTGAAGACGCCGGTGCATATATGGCGTCGTTGACCCGGCTCCAGGGGATGGATCTGGTCCGGCTCCTACCTGGTCATGGCCCCGAGATCGACGAGCCCGGTGCGGTCATCGATTGGTATGTCGCCCATCGTCGACAACGGGAGGAAGAGATACTGGCGGCGGTGCAGTCGGGCGCCACGACCCTGCAGGAGGTTGTGGAGGAGGTCTATCGGGCGGTCGATCCCGCCCTTCACCCTCTCGCAGCTCGATCGGTGCAGGCCCATCTGGAGAAACTCGTCAAAGAGGGCAGGATCTCGAGTGAGCTTTTCTGAGGGTGACCCCCCGCGATTTCCCCTCTGACTCGCGCCTACGTCTCACATCTCACGTGTCGCAGGTCCAAAATCACGAGGGCCTGTGGGGGACAACAGGCCCTCGTGTTGGTCGGGGCCCCGTTGGGGGATCCAAGGCCCCGAAAATAGACAGCCTCCCAGCCGTCCCCACCCGTCTTATCCGGGCACGTTCTCTCATATCTTCGACTCCCGGGCCGGGATAACCGGGACACGTTTAGAGTTCGCCCAAAATGACTAGTTACCTACGGCCAGTGGTGGAGCGGCTTCCCCGCTCACCGCAAGCTGCTCCAAAAGCTTGGCGATGCGCCCGGTGCAACTCTCATCGACTACGGGCGGCAGGAGTTTGACAATTCTCTCCGCGGCCGATCGGAAGGCGATGGC
>JAICND010000056.1 GCA_025929005.1 Acidimicrobiia bacterium | reverse complement strand
TTCGTCACCGCGGTCTTCGGCTCCGCTCATACGGTCACGGCTTCTCGGCTATTTCTCGCCGCACGCTGCTGGCGGTACTGCAGGGTCGGGCGACCGAGACCGGCGTCGACATCCACTTCGAGTCCGAGAGGGGACCGGAGATCCTGGACGAGGGCTATGACCTCGTGGTTGCCGCCGATGGCGTCAACAGCCGGCTCCGCACGGCGATATCAGGCGCCATTCGACCGCGTCTCGTCATCCACCCGACCCGCTACATCTGGCTGGGAGCACCCTTCGCATTCGCCGCGTTCACTTTCATCTTCGAACAGACCGACCATGGTCTGTTCCAGGTGCACGGATACCCCTATGACGCCAACGGATCGACCTTCATCGTCGAGTGCACCGAGTCGACCTGGCTACGGGCGGGACTCGACCAGGCGGACGAGGCGGCCAGCATCGCATTCTGCCAATCGCTCTTCGGCGAGCATCTCCGGGGCCGCCGTCTCCAGTCGAACCGTTCGACGTGGATCAACTTCCCCACCCTCTCATGCCGCACCTGGCACGACAAGAACGTGGTGCTGTTGGGAGACGCCGCTCACACGGCCCATTTCTCGATCGGGTCGGGAACGAAGCTGGCTATGGAAGACGCCGCCGGCCTTCACAACGCCCTTACTGGGAATCCGGATGACGTGAGCGCGGCCCTGGCCGTGTATGAGATGGGACGCCAACCGGCCGTGGCTCGTTTCCAGCAGGCGGCCATGGATAGCGCTCGTTACTTCGAGAACGTCGATCGCTATCTCGATCTGGCTCCCGAGACCTTTGCCTTCAACCTGCTGACTCGGAGCGGGCGGGTGACCCATGCCGACATGGAGCAGCGCGACCCGGCGCTCACCGTGGCCGCCGACCGCCTCGTCTCAGATGACTTGTACGGCGAGGTCATCACCCGTCCTTCCCTCGCCCCCATCCGCCTGGGTGGCGTTCTCATACCAAATCGCATCGTGGCGGCCGGGCCGGGGTTGGGGGCGGGGTTGGTGTTCAGCCGTAGCTTTGCCGTCGACCCGGCTGGTCGTCGCCACCCCGCCGATCCCATGATTGACGCCATTGGACCCGTGTCCGCCCAGAGTCCCATAGTCTTGGGAGTTATCCTCACCCATGCCGGTCGGCGCGGATCAACCAGGCCGCCTGAGCACGGTCTCGATCGCCCGCTCCTTCGAGATGGGTGGGAGACCATCGCATCTTCTCCGATCGCGTACTCGCCCGCCCACCCCGCCCCCCGGCAGATGGGTGACGCCGACTTTGAGACTCTGAAGGTGCGCTACCAGGAGGGGGCCCAGAATGCTCTCTTCGCCGGGTACGAGATCCTGATGATCGATGCTGCCGATGGCGGTTTGCTGGCGAGTTTTCTCTCGCCCTTGACCAACCTGCGAACCGACTCCTGGGGTGGTGACATCGTGGGCCGCACTCGGGTCCCGGTGGCGGTGGTTGAAGCAGTCCGTTCAGTCTGGCCGGGCCCACTGGTGGTGCGCATGTCGGCAAGCGACTGGCACCCCGCTGGCACAAGACCAGCCGATGCGGTTGAAGCGGCCCGGATCTTGGCTGAGGTGGGGGTCGACGCCATCGAAGTCACCGCCGGCGGCACTGTCCCCGAAGCCGACCCGCCCTTCCGTCGCGGCCATCTCATCAACCTCTCCGACGAGATCCGGAATCGGGCGGGGGTTGTAACCATCGTGGGCGGCGGTCTGTTCACATTGGACGAGGTCGACACCGCCCTGGCCGGCGGCAGGGCCGATCTCTGTCGCCTCAACCCAGTGGCGTACAGGCGCAACCTCTGGTTGTGAAGACGTACCATCGGCGAGCCAATGTCTCCCCATCGCGCCTCCGCCGCGTTCACCGAGAGATGGGAACACTTTCGCTTCCAGGTCGAGGGAGGGGTCGGCACGGTCACCTTTGATCGCCCCGACCGGCTCAATGCCCTCACCTTCGACACCTACTCGGATCTCCGCGACCTGCTTACGGAATTGGCGCTTCGAGACGATGTGTCTGTGCTCATCCTGACCGGAGAGGGCCGCGGCTTTTGTTCGGGGGGCGACGTCAACGACATCATCGGCACCCTCCAGGAGACCAGTTCCAAGGGTTTGCTCGAGTTCACCCGAATGACCGGCGCAGTCGTCCAGGGAATGCGACAGTTCCCCCACCCGATCATCGCCGCCATCAACGGCGTGGCCGCCGGTGCCGGAGCGGTAATTGCCCTTGCTGCCGATCTCCGACTGATGGCAGACGCCGCCACCATTCAATTCTTGTTCACCAAGGTGGGGCTGGCAGGGGCTGACATGGGTGCCGCCTATCTACTTCCGCGCATGGTCGGGCTGGCCCGAGCCTCACAACTCCTGCTGTTGGGCGAGGCCGTGACCGCCGATGCAGCGGTGGGGATGGGTCTGGCCATCAAACAGGTGCCCGCGGCCGATCTGATGACAGAAGCCAACGCCTTGGCCTTGAACCTGGCGCGAGGACCCGCTTGGGCAGTCGGCACCACCAAGTCACTCCTGGTCCGGGAACAGGACATGAGCATGGAAGCCGCCATCGAGCTGGAGGCCTGGGCTCAGGCACTGCTGATGACTAGCGACGATCACCGCGACTTCTACCGAGCTTTCATGGAAGGACGTCCCCCGCAGTGGAGGGGCCAGTGAGCTCACGGTATGTCAACCCCCCAGGACTGCCAAAGGCGGTGGGTTTCAGCCACTTGGCGGTGACACCGCAGGGTGCGGTGTTCCTGGCCGGCCAGACCGGACATCATTCGGACGGCTCGCTTGATCGAGGGATCATCGACCAGTTCAGCCAGGCATGCCGCAATGTCCGGCTCTGTCTGGAAGCCATAGGGGCCGCCAGCGAAGATCTGGTTTCGATCCAGATTCTGGTCACCGACATGTCTGCCTACCGGGGTGCCCTGTCACAACTTGGCGTGGCGTATCGGGAGGTGTTTGGGAAGGTCTACCCGCCTATGTCCCTGATCGGCGTGAGCGAGCTGTTCGATCCCGAAGCAGTGGTCGAGCTGGTGGCAGTTGCTGCCGTGTCGAGCTAACTCGCCCGGCGGCCCCGCCAAAGAAGGACGGCGGCGATGACCACCATGACCGAGCCCACCACCGCCCAGGTGGGGTCACCGGTCATGTAACTGCCTGGAATCCACCCGATTCCCTGCCCGAGAAAGATCAAACCGACTGCCCCGATCAACGGAGCAACCGCCATCTTCGATTTCATGACAGTCGGGTCCTTCTAGCATCGAGCAATGTCCGACGACCCTACTTTCAAGCCTGGTCTCGAGGGTGTCGTTGCCGCCGAAACCGAGCTGAGTTCGGTCGACGGCCAAAAGGGCGAGTTGATCATCGCTGGGTTCCCTTTGGAGGAACTAGCAGCCAACGCTCGGTTTGAGGAGGTCTGTTATCTCCTTTGGCACGGTGAGCTTCCCGACCAGCCGACCCTCAAAACCTTCCGCACGACCATGGCCAGCTACCGGGAGCTGCCCGCCGCCACCTTCTCATTGCTCGCCGAGGCAGCCAAGCATGGCGCTTCGCCGATGGATGCTCTGCGGATGGCGACCGGGACCTTCGACCTCGACGTGGCTGGAGAAAGCGACATGGTGAAGGCCAAGGCCATCACGGCTCGGGTGCCGCCCGCCATCGCCACCTATTGGCGTCTTCTCAACGATCGCGAGGTCATACCCCCACGCCACGATCTCAGTCGCAGCTCCAACTACCTCTACATGTTGACGGGTGAGGTTCCCGGGCCGGAAACCGTGCGCGGTTTGGAGACATATCTGAATACGGTCAGCGATCACGGGCTTAATGCCTCGACGTTCGCGGCACGGGTGATCATCGCCACCGAGTCCGACATGGTTTCGGCGGTGACCGGGGCCATCGGCGCTCTCAAGGGACCGCTCCACGGTGGCGCTCCAGGACCGGCGCTCGACATGGTGTTCGAGATCGGGTCGGCCGACCGAGCCGAGACATTCATAAGGGAGAAACTCGATCGAGGAGAAAGGCTGATGGGTTTCGGGCACCGCGTCTACAAGGTGCGAGATCCCCGCGCCGATGTCCTGGCAAGAGCGGCCGAGCGCATGTACCGGGCAGAGGGGGACATGGCGCTTTATGAGCTGGCCAAACATGTGGAGGCGACCGCAATCCGGCTGCTGGACGAATGCAAACCTGGACGCAACCTGAGAACCAACGTCGAGTTCTACACGGCCCTCTTGCTGCACGGGATCGGACTGGACACTCCAATATTCACTCCTACCTTCGCGATGGGTCGAGTGGCAGGTTGGATCGGCCACTGTTTCGAACAGCAACGCAACGGGCGCTTGATCAGACCCGAGTCTGCCTACATCGGTCAAAAAGGACGGCAATGGGTCCCGATCGAGCAACGCTGAGATTGGTCGCCGCGGCACGCTGAGACGGCCATTGCTAGCTTCCGCCTCCCTGCGAAAGGTGGAGCTGTGACGGACTTGACCAAAGTCGTTCTCCAAGACTCTGAGATTCCTGAGGCCTGGTACAACATCCAACCGGACCTCCCCAGTCCCGCCCCTCCGGTACTCCATCCAGGAACCCATCAGCCCATCGGTCCGGACGACCTCGCTCCTCTGTTCCCGATGGCGTTGATCATGCAGGAGGTCAGCCAGGACCGGTACATCGATGTCCCGGGACCGGTACTCGATGTGTATCGGATGTGGCGACCAACTCCTCTTTACCGGGCGCGCCGGCTGGAGAAGGCTCTAGATACTCCCGCTCACATCTACTTCAAGTACGAGGGGGGAAGCCCGGTCGGCTCGCACAAACCAACTACGGCGGTGCCACAGGCCTATTACAACGCCCAGGAGGGCACCCGCCGCCTCACCACCGAGACCGGGGCCGGCCAATGGGGAAGCGCGCTTGCCTTTGCGTCTGCCCAATTCGGACTCGACTGTGAGGTCTGGCAGGTCGCCATCTCTTTCGATCAGAAGCCTTACCGGCGGACTCTGATGGAAATCTTCGGGGCAACGGTGCACTCAAGCCCTTCCAATCTCACGGAGGCAGGTCGCAAGATCCTGGCCATGGATCCCAATTCCACCGGCAGCCTTGGCATCGCTATCTCCGAAGCCGTGGAGGCAGCGGCAGGCGACCCGACCACCAAGTACTCCCTGGGGAGCGTCCTCAACCATGTATTGATGCACCAGACCGTCATCGGCCAGGAGGCCCTCAAGCAGATGGAGCTCTTTGGTGAGACCCCCGACCTTCTGGTGGGTTGCACGGGGGGCGGCTCCAATTTTGCGGGGCTGTCGTTTCCGTTCATCAAGGAGAAGCTGGCAGGGAAGATCGATCCGACCATCCGGTGTGTTGAGCCGACGGCGTCACCATCCTTGACCAAGGGCGTCTATCGCTACGACTTCGGCGACACCCTCGGTATGACCCCCCTGGTGAAGATGCATACGCTGGGCCACGACTTCATACCGGATCCGATCCATGCCGGCGGACTCAGGTATCACGGCATGGCGCCACTCGTATCGCATCTGAAGGAACTAGGAGTGGTCGAAGCCGAAGCGATCGGTCAGGTGGAGTGTTTCGAGGGGGCGGTTCGTTTCACCCGGGCCGAGGGCATCATCCCGGCTCCTGAGCCCACCCATGCCATTGCGTCGGCGATCCGCGAGGCCGAGAGGTGCCGAGAGAGCGGCGAGTCCAAGGTGATCCTCGTCGCGTTGTGCGGCCACGGTCACTTCGACATGGGCGCCTATCGCGCCTTCCTCGACGGCAACCTCGAAGACTTCGAATATCCCGAAGAGAAGGTCCGGGAAGCGATGGAGAAGATCCCGGCCGTCGCCTGAACCGAACGTCAGAAGACGGACGCTAGAGCGCCGCGATCAAGCGGTCGACATCCTCTGGGTCGTGATAGATCCCGAATCCGATGCGGAGGCGGTCACCCCGATAGTCAGTGATGACTTGGCGTTTGCGCAACCTGTGGTGGATCTCAGAGGCATCTGACGTTCGGAAGGTCAGGAAACTCCCGCGCTCCATGCCGACCGGGGGCATCAGGTCGCCGGGCAATCGACCAGCGACGAGGAAGCGCTCCTGAAGCGCTGACACATGACTACGGACATCGGCCACCGTAATGCCCTCCCGCTCAAACAACTCGAGGACTGCGTTCAGCCGGTAGAGACCAGATGGATCGAAGGTCGCTCCCCAGAATCGATCCCCTCCAGGGCCGTAGGCAACCTCGTCGCTTCGCTCGGTCAAGGCTCCGAAACCGGCGAACCAGCCGGTGTCGATAGGTCGCTCCACGACCCCCGGAGGGCAGTGCATGAAGCAGGCCCCCTCCCCCGCCATCGCGTACTTGTAACCGCCCGCCAGATAGAAGGATCTAGCGGCCAACGAGCTCCAATCCGTCGGAATTGCCCTGAATCCGTGATAGCCATCCACCACCACGATCGCCGAGGGTGGCGCCTCGGTAACGATCTTTTCCAGACTCTTAACCACCCACCCAGAGTCGTACGGCACCTGTGATAGGTAGACGAGGTCGACACCGTCTGCGGCCCGCACGATGCGGTCCGCAAAGGTTGCGAATGGCTCGATTGGAATCCTCGTAACGATCGCGCGCCCGGCCTCCTCCCAGCGACGGCTTTGACGCCGGAAGGAGTGGAACTCACCATCCGTTGTGACGACCCGGACCGCGGGTTCGAGACTGGAGAACACCCGATTGACGAGTTCGTGTGTGTTGGGAGCGAACGCGATGCTTCCTCCGTCCCCCAAGCCCAATTCGCCACCGAGACGACGGCGCAATGTCGGGATCAGATCACCGAAGATGGAATCCCACTTGTCATCCATCCCCGATGCAGACTCGTACCAATACCGCGTGTGAGCGTCGAAGGTGACATCGGGCCAGGGGTGATGACTGTGGGCAGCAAAGTGAAGCCGCCCAGGGTTGGCCGCCAGGAACCTGGAGAAGAGCGGCTTGAAGCTCACGGTTCTTCGAAGCGGTAGTGCATCTTCCGTTCGAGTTCCCGCGGCAATGTAGGCAAGGACGAGCGCGGAATGAGAAAAGTCGCCAGCTGAAATAGATCCGTGAATACGTGGGCCTTTTCTGCTGATCGCGTGAGAAAGGCGGCACCTGCCGAGCCGCCGGTCCCCACTCTGCGACCAATCATTCGGGTCGTCATTAGGGCATGGCGATAACGCCACGTGGTCATGCCCTCGTCGATATCCATCAGAAGGGTGAGCAGCCGGAACGGCTCCTGCAGGGCCGGCTCGTCTCGGTACAGGTTGATGAACAGAGCGGCCTGAAACGCTCGATGGGACAGGCGACGTTCACCGGTTTCCATCAGTCTCTGGTGTTTGTCCGGGTCAAACACCGCCTCGTACTGGGCAAAGGTCTGTTCAAATCCCTTGAGCTGAGCCTGCCGCTCGGCGTCGGTGAGATTGGGATTGGTGGCCACCACCTGGCGGTCGTATTCGAGTAGCTTGCCGACCGACTGCTGGTACGCCTCCCAGAAGTGAAAGTCTCCGTCATCGAGAAACGGAGTGCGCTCGAGCCAGGCTTCCACAAGTTCGAGCAGATTCGGCTCCCGCTCTGACGCTTCGACCCTCGCCCGATCCTCTTCGGAGAACGCCGTGGTGTAAGGAGCACCGGCCAGCCGCACCCGATCGTGAGACCGCAAACCAAGCCGGTTCTCGATTAGCCGGAACTGAACGCTCTGAAACCCCGATGCCGGAATCAGGA
>JAICND010000343.1 GCA_025929005.1 Acidimicrobiia bacterium | reverse complement strand
TCCGACTTCGGATCGCCAGCCACATGCCGAGCATCGCCAGCAAGATCGACCAGCTGTCATTGCGAAACAAAAGGAACGGCAGCAACGGGATAGTCAGCAGCAGCCAGCGCACCGTCAGTCCCTCGAGAGAGATCGCCGACTCGATCCGCGTCAAAAGGAAGCCCGTTACGAGCAAACAAATGAGCGATACCGCAGCCAACGAAAAGGCATAGCCGCTCAGCCCGGACGCTCCGCCCAGCAGCCAGGCGGCACTCAGGGGAATCAGCATTCCCGGAAGATGCTCGAACGGAAAATCGAAGTAGGGGACCTTTCCTGAGAAGAGCTCCACCATTCGGGCCCGGTACGCCTCGGCGTCGCCCGCCAGGATCGTCTCGGGCAGGGCGGCGGCGAGAGCGACGGCCGCGATGCCTGCGGCGATGAGCGGCACGGCCACGCGGAGGAATCTCACAGGCTGAGGATGTGCTTCGACAGGCGACCAACGGCCTCTTTGAGATCGGCGACGGAGCCCGAGTTGGAGACGATGTAGTCGCCGAGTTGGAGCCACTGCTGAGGTCGTGGTTGCGAGGCCAGGCGCGCCATTACGGCCGATCGATCCATTCCTCGAGACACAGCTCGATCGAGTCGTACCGCCTCGGGGGCGTCGATGACAACCACCGGTCCCCAGGCCACTTTGATGGCTTTGGGAGCTGAAACTTCGATGGCCTTTGGACCGACGGTGGCTGACAGCCAGGAGTCGACCTGGCTCTGAATGATCGGATGAGTTATCGCCTCCAGCCTCGCCAATTTCCCCGGATCGGCGAAGACCAGGTCTCCAAGCCTTTTTCTACTCACGACACCCCCGACAACTACCTCGGGCCATTCCTGCTCTAAGAGGGCGACCACCTCTGAAATACCCAGGACTGAGTGGCCAACCTGATCGGCATCGATGATCGACCATCCCAAGCTCCCGAGAAAATCGCTTACTGCCGATTTGCCGGTGCCGATTCCACCTGTGATGACGAGACTCTTCCCGTCTGACATGCATGGTCAAGTTAGTGTGAGCCGTTGATGCTTCCGGTGATCTGGGATCGGCGCACTCGGACGATTCTCCTGCTCTCGCAGTGGGTGGCGCTGGCCCTGGGAATTATTGCCACGGCTCCTCGATTTGGCCCTGTAGCCCTTGGCGCGGCCGGAGCGGCAGGCATCTACGTGCTGGGATTCACCTCTACTCCACTGGACTGGTATCGAAGGCCTCTGGCCCTGGACGGAGCGTTGGTTCTTGGGGTGATTCTGACGATGGTGGCGGTGACCCTGACCGGCTCTGCTGAGAGCCCTTATCTGTTGCTCGCGCTCACCCCAACCCTCTGGGCCGGGATCTTCGGTGGGGCAAGGCGGGCATTCTCGACCGCACTCTTCGCGTCCGGCTTGCTCTACCTCGTCGAGTTGAGCCGGATCCCTCCCAATTATCGGGACGTCCTCTTGATCACAGGCATCCAGCTTCTGATCGCAATCTCTATCTCTCAGGTTCGGCGACTCCTCGGGGACATTCAGAACCGTGCCGCAAGGCTGGAGATGGACCAAGAGGTCAGCGCCAAGCGGCTCGAACAGCTCCAGGATGCCCACGACCTCCTGACCCAGTTGTCTGAGTTGACTGCCAAGCAGGAGACCAACCCGATCAAGTTAGGAAACGCAGCCCTTGACAACGTGCTCCGACGCCTTCCAGGCAGTGCCGCAGCTGCCGCGTTTGCCAGTGAGCGAGGTCCTGTCCTGGTGGCCCGAACCGGGATCGAACCGCCTCACGCTCACCGCATCACCATTCCACTCAAGGTCGGAGGGCGAGAGACAGGTTGGATCATGGTGGCAGCGCCTCACGGTGTGTCTGCTTCAGAGATCGACGCGATCTCCGAATCGCTACAGCCGTTGGCGCTTGCATTTGGAAACGTTCAGCTCATCCACAACATTGCCGGGCGCGCCATCAGCGAGGAGCGAAGCCGGATCGCGCGCGACCTTCACGACGACCTCGGGCCGTCCTTGGCTTCGCTGGGGCTATCGCTTGACCTGGCCATGGTCCAACATCCGGTCGACCGCCCCCTAGCTGACCAGTTGACTCAGCTTCGGAGAAGCGTCAGCTATCTGGTAGACGACATCCGCAAGACCGTGGCCGACCTCAGAGCAGAGCCAGAGCCGAGTCTGGTGACCTCGCTCCACGAAGTTGCTTCCCGGCTTCCAGAAGGTCCCGAGCTCGTGATCGAACTGGATGAGCGTCGTCCGCCACGGCCCTCAGCGTCACAGGAAATTATGGGAATGGTGGGAGAAGCAATGCGGAACGCCTTTCTTCACTCCAATGCCAAGGTGGTCCGTGTTTCGGGATCGGTCGACTTCGATCAGGGCTGGGTCAGCGTCGTTGACGACGGCAGCGGATTCGACCCCACCAGTGTTCCTAATGGCCATTACGGATTGGTCGGTATGAGGGAGAGGGCCGACCGGATAGGTGCCCGTCTTTCCATCGAGAGCGGGCCGGTGGGTACCACGATCTCAATAGAGTGGGGCTCCAAATGATTCGCGTGACCATCGCAGACGATCACACGCTCTTCGCTGATGGGCTCAGCGAGGCACTGACGGCCCTACCCGATATACGGGTCGTTGGAGTGGCCGCCAGCGGTCAAGAGCTGCTGGAAAAGCTCAAAGCTCAACCTGCCGATGTGGTCCTGGTGGACCTGGAGATGCCCGGTCTTGATGGTCTCGGTGCGCTCGACCAAATGCTCCCCGGACCGAAGGCGATCGTGGTGAGCATGCACGACAACCCCGAGCGCCGGCTGTCCGCCCGCAAGGCGGGTGCTCTGGGCATGTTTT
>JAICND010000417.1 GCA_025929005.1 Acidimicrobiia bacterium | reverse complement strand
TAGAATTCCAAAGACAAAACAGAACTCTAATTCTGTGCTAGAGTATGTGTCACAAGCAGCTACATATGAGGAGGACTCATGATTACTACTGCAATCCGCCATTCAGTCTCGGACTATGGCAAGTGGAAGACCGTGTACGACACGTTCACTCCGACATCCGGAGGAGCGAAGTACGCGAGAGTGAATCGCTCGGTCGATGATCCCAATATGGTGACCATTGTTGCCGGCTTTGAAACTCTCGAGTTGGCGAAGTCATTCCTCAACAATCCGAACCTCAAGGCCAAGATGACCGAAGCCGGTGTCGTTGGCTCCCCGAGGATCGAGATCAACGAGGAAGTCGAGTCGATCTAAGTCGAAGCGCTGGACCGAGGCCCCCTGAAGGACATTCCGACGGGGGGCCTTTCCACATGTATTCAAGTCCGCCGTTCGAGCCACCGGTATCAGGGGTGGCGCGGGCTGAACCCACATGCAGAGGTTCGACCTGCGCCGGATCCCCGAGGTTGCGGTCAATCAGCTCTCAGCCCGATCGACAATTGCGTGCTGGATCTGACGGCGCAAGCGCGGGAACTCGTCCATCAACATTCGGAGATCCCAGCCGACCAAAACGACCATCCGCATTGGTGAAGTCGCGATGACGTCGGCCCCGCGTCGGGAATGACCAACGATGCCCATTTCGCCGAAGAAGTCACCCGGTCCGAGATCGGCGAGATGACCTCCTTCTTTTTCCACCACCGCGGTGCCCTCAAGGATCACATAGAACTTGTACGAAAGCTCCCCTTGCTCGACCACAAAGCCGCCAGATGCCACCTCGAGTTCGTGCATGCGCTCTGCCAGGACAGCTAAGTCCGCGCCGGATAGTTCTGCGAACAGGGGTATATCGGCCAGCTGGCTCGCCTCCATGTGCACCTCCTAGGCGTTAAATCGGCAACGAAATCCTACGTAGTTGAATCACCCGGAGGTGGCCCGGGTTTGGCGGAATCGCCTTCCGATCAATTGGCATCGAAGTCTTCATCAGGGGCACCGGGCCGTCCCTGTATGGCAAGGTCGTTAACCACCTTCTCTGCAGCAGCGAAGCGACGTTGGGCGTCGCCCGGATCGCTCCCCACTGCCGTGAGGCCGAGGCGGCCGGCGACGGCAACGGCACTGACGAGGTGAAGGGCCACTCCCACCAAGCGGTCAGGATCCCAGTTCAACCTTTCATCGCGTACCGCATCGAGGACATCGTCGGGGGTCAACGCCGTGTAACCCGGTGATTCCAAGTGATCCGTGGCCACATAGAACCGCTCCCCCTGAGTTGTTTGGAATCGACCGTCATTCGCCTGGAACTCACCGTCGGTGAGGGCTTGCATTGTCAGCATTGGATGAGTGGTGCCGCCACTCCGCAGGTTGATCTCAATGGCGTAGGGGTACCAGCCTTGTGGCCGGCGAACCACCACGAAGTCGACTCCGAAACGCCCTATTACTCCCTCGCGGGCCAGAATCCAGCCGATCCTTTCGCCCAACCGAGCCACCAGCGCGCCATATTCCTGATCGGCGGGGAATCGGCAGCCCAGGAAGGTCTGACCAGTGGCTCCACCAAGAAGCTGGTCATGGGTAGAGAGAATCTCGACCTGCCGATCGGGGCTCGCGCGGAGCTGGGCACTTGGGCTACGCACCTCAGCCCCGTTGATCCGCTCCTCCACGATCCCGCCTCGGGCCTCCAGCTCAGCAAAGAACTCCTCTCGCGAGCCGGAAGCATCCTCGATCTCAATCGCCTCCACTCGCCGCCGCAGGTCGCTATTCCCCTCCGCACCCTTTAACCAGACCACGGCGTTACCGAGACCACCAGCCGAGTCATCTAACTTCACCATCACGGACTCGAGCGCAAGGTTTGACGCTTGCAACTCATTGATTGCATTCACTAGGTCATCAATACCGCGAACTCCCTCCTGTCCCGGGGGATGGGGGATCCCCGCCTCGGCAAACAAGCGGCGGGCTCCGCTCTTGGTGCCAAAGTGGGCCAGCCTCGGGTCGGCTCCATAGACCGGAACCCCCAGCCGGACGGCCAGCTCCACCTCACCAGGGCTGGTCATGAAGGGCAGGATCAAGGCGCGATCGGTGTCTCCGATAATGGAACGCAGACGCTCAATAAGGCGGGGGCGGGAGAGAATCTTGTCGATGAGGGGGCGGGGCGACCCATCTCCCACCGAGACCAGATCTAGCCGTTGGCGAAGGTCCACCGGCGGGGTAGTGCGCATCAGCGACAGGTAGTAATCGATGAGGCGGGGCAGGATTGGCTGGGACGTGAGATAGACCACCCGGGTGCGAGGGCCGCCGAGTAGGGCCAGCACCAAAAATAGGAACCGCTCCTCGTAGGCGGGCATTACGGGAGCCATGTGATCGGGAATCCGGACGTTGATGGAATTGACCACCACCAGCGTGCGCACCTGATCCCCGACTGTG
>JAICND010000360.1 GCA_025929005.1 Acidimicrobiia bacterium | reverse complement strand
CACCGAGAATGAGTTCATGGGTCTCGAGCTGTGGGATTGGCTGGCCGGACCCAGCGTGGCGATGGTTGCCTTCATGATGCTGGTTACCTGGACGACCTCGGGGACCCTCATGTTGATCTTCCTCGCCGGTCTCCAGAACATCTCACCATCGATCGAGGAGGCGTCCATTGTCGATGGCGCCGGTCCGATCCAGCGCTTCTTTCGAATCACTATCCCATTAATGAGACCCACCATCTTCTTCGTGGTAACGCTGGGCCTCATCGGAACCTGGCAGGTCTTCGACCAGATCTATGCCGGCAGTCAGGGGGGACCCCGCAAAACCACCCTCACTCCCGCCTATCTGATCTACGTCCAGGCCTTCACCAACTCCAAGGCGGGACTGGCGGGCGCGATCGCAGTCGTACTCTTCGTGATCATCATGTTTTTCACCTGGGTCAATCGCAAGGTGATCCGCGACACGGGTGATTTCTGATGACTGCCACTGCCAAGCGCCCTTCACGCAAGGAACTCTCAGCCTCGTCGATGTCGCGAGAGACGGGCCCCAAGGCCGTTGCCAAACGGACCATCGGCTATGCGATTCTGACTTTCTTCGCCTTGGTTTTCATCATGCCGTTCGTGCTGTCGGCGGCAACTGCCTTCAAGACCTTGCCCGATATCCAAGCCAACCCTGTCAGCCTGATTGCCGATCCCGCCTATGGAGGTTGGACCACCGAAGGCATCGAAGACCTCAACAGCTCGAGAGTGAACCTACCCCGTTGGACGGTGAACTCGGTGGTCGTGACTGTGTTCGTGGTCTTGTTGCGTATCACCTTTGGCTCGCTAGCGGGTTATGCCCTGGCCCGAATGCGTTTCCCTGGAAGGGGGTGGATATTTGCTCTGGTGCTGGCAGTGCAGGCCATTCCTGGGATCGTTCTAGCGATTCCCCGCTTCATGGTGATGAAAGAACTGGGGATCCTCAATACCTACGCCGGCATGATCATCCCACTGGCGTTCGATGCGTTCGGGATCTTCTTGATGAAGCAGTTCTTCGAACAACTCCCGCGCGAGTTGGAGGAGGCGGCCGCTCTCGATGGTGCCACCACCTGGGGAACCTTCCGCCTTGTCATGCTGCCATTGGCCGCTCCTGGCTTGATCGCTCTAACGATCCTTTCGATTCAAGGGACATGGAACGAGTTTCTGCATATCCTGATTGCCCGAATCGGGAATCCAGATCTGACAACCCTTCCCGTGGGGCTGGCCGGGCTCAGCGCCGCATTCGGTCAGGCGCAGCCGTGGAACACCATCACTGCGGGCGCTTTGATCACGATCATTCCCATCGCCATCGTGTTCTTCGTATTCCAGCGTTATTTCGTCCAGGGAACGGCGGCGTCAGCGGTCAAGGGGTGACGCGCCCCGCCGTAGTGGTTGAGGACCTCGTCAAACACTTCCGCGTCCATCGACGAGAGGCCGGGGTTGCAGCCGGTGTCAAAAGCCTGTTTCGGCGACAGTACGCCGACGTCCGGGCCGTCGATGGCGTCAGCTTTTCAATCGCCCCCGGTGAGATGGTGGGCTTCCTGGGTCCGAATGGTGCCGGCAAGACCACCACCCTGAAGTGTCTGTCAGGGCTGCTACATCCGACCTCGGGACGCACCACCGTCCTGGGCTACACGCCCCACGAGCGCAAGCGAGATTTCTTGCGTTCGTTCACGCTGGTGATGGGCCAACGCAACCAACTGTTCTGGGATCTACCCGCAATGGAGACGTTTCTCGTCAACCAGGCTATCTACGGGATTCCCGAGTCCGATTTCGCTGAGTCACTAGACGAGCTGGTTGACCTCCTGAACCTGGGTCCGTATCTCGACAAACCAGTGCGCAATCTCAGCATGGGTGAGAGGATGCGGGCCGAACTGGCCGCCTCGTTGCTCCATCGACCTTCCATCCTCTTTTTGGACGAACCCACCCTTGGCCTGGATGTGACTGCCGCCGCCGCCGTTCGGTCCTTTCTGACGGACTACAACCGCAAGACGGGAGCGACCGTGCTGCTCACAAGTCACTACATGATCGACGTGACCGCGTTGGCCCGACGCGTCATCGTTATCGACCACGGCCGGATCCGCTTCGATGGTGATCTGCAGGTGCTGGCGGAGAACACAGCCCCACATCGCATAATCAAGATCACCCTTGCCACACCAGTAGATCCCGCCGCGTTTGGCCTGTATGGCGACGTCGAGGCGGCCGACGGCCTAACGGCGTCACTGCGAGTTCCCCGTCACGGCACCAAAGAGATTGCCGCGCGACTGTTATCTGAACTCCCGGTTGAGGACATATCCATCGAAGAGCCTCTCATCGAGGAGGTGATTCGTCAGGTGTTCGCCGAACAATGATCCTCGCGTATCGCGCCCTACTCAGAGCCCACATCGGAATGGGAGTGGCTTACCGGGCCCGGTTGACCGTGTGGGTGCTCTCTTCTTTGTTTCCGTTGCTGATGATGGCCGTGTGGTTGTCGGTGGTTGATGAGGTGGGACCGACCGCAGGCTGGCGCACCTCCGATTTCGTCTCCTACTACGCCGGTGGCGCTCTCCTGTACCACACCACGACCAGCTTTCTCACCTGGGTGTGGGACGCCGATCTTCGATCGGGCGACATGTCGTTCAAGCTCCTCAAGCCGATGGACCCATTTCATCAATACCTGACTCAGGAGATCGGTTTGCGTGTCGTCGTACTGGCCTTTCTGCTCCCGGCTCTCGTTGCCCTGACACTCATGTTGCCCGACCTGACAT
>JAICND010000246.1 GCA_025929005.1 Acidimicrobiia bacterium | reverse complement strand
CCCTCAAAGCCAAAGATGAGGCAGGCAACATCTCGCAGACCTCCGTTTCGGTGACCTATGCGGTGCCCGAGAAGGAAGAGCCCAAGGAATGGGAGTTCTCGGCGTATCAGGCTTACGGAGAGTGCTCGGAGAGCCCTCCCTACGACGTTTTCTACGGAACCGGCAAGCCCGGCTCTACGATTTGGGTCCTCTCCGAATACGGCGTCGGCGAGACCGAGGTCAACGAGCACGGCGAGTGGGAGATCAAAGTCTTCTTCCCGGAGTCACCGATCGGACAGGGAATCCTGGTCAAAGTGAAAGACGAATTCGGTCATAAGCAGAGCTTCGAGTTCACCCATACCGACTAGGAACTCACATTGATCCGCGCCGCCATGCCGCGTTGATAGTGGTCGATGATCTCGCCTGAGTCGGACTGACCCACGATCCGGCACGTCAACATGTACGCACCCGGTTGGAGGTCGATCGAGAGGCTCGACGCCTCACCGGGAGGAATCACGGCAGTGGCGGCCACGACGGTTCCAGCGCTGTCGCTCACCACCAGGGTGTGAGGGAACTCTCCCGAGTTGGACACTGACAGATCGACCGTGCCGGCTTTGAGCCGATCCGCCATAGGAGTAACCGAGAACTCGTTGAGGGCAACGCTGGTTTCTGAAACCGCGGCGACGCTGCAGCCGGACAGCAGCAGGAGAACCAGCACCGGGACCCGTCTCCGCTTCATGATGCCACTCGGGCGACCTGGCGGGTCCATCGTGGCACCCCCACCGCCATCACGGTTCCGTGCTGCCCGGTCGAAACCGAGATCGAACCTTCGATTCCTTCGACCATCAGCTTTGCCAGATAGAGCCCAAGACCCGTACCTGACGCCCGGCCTCGCTTCTCGAACTTTTCAAAGATGTGAGGCACGAACTCGGAGTCGATTCCCGGTCCATTGTCATTGATAAGGAAGTAGAGAGCCTCCTTGGGTCGGGTACCAACTTCCACCATCGGATCGAAGGGAAGGAGTTCAGACACCTTGATGTCGACCTGGCTCGCTCCATGAGTTCGGGCGTTGTCGGCTAGAGACACAAGCAGGTGGGCGAGGGTGTCGACATCGGTGAGGAGGGGGGCAAGCTCGGCGTCGCTGGGCCACAGGGTCGTTCTAGGAGTGAGGCCGGACAGGCGAGATCTGAGGGTGTCGGTTCTTACGTGCCGCAACTCATACTGGAGGCTGCGATTTTCGATTCGGGCCACGACCAGCATCTGAGTTATCAACTCCTTGAGACGCCGCCCGTCAGCCACGACGTCCTGGAGCAGGCTCAGTCGGGTGGGCGGTTCCAACTCCTCCCAGTTGCCTGCCAGAAGCTCGGACCCTGTGACGATGCTGGTCAGGGGAGTCCGTAACTCATGATTGATCATGAGGACGAACTCGGACCTGATCCGGTTCGTCTCCTCGGCGAGTGCCAAAGCTCGCTCGGCTTTGCTGCGGGCGTCGTCGAGCAGGCGATTGTGTTCTTCGAGTTCGGTAGACCGTTCTTCCAGGTAGCGGCGCTCAAGAGCGGCTTGGCTCGCCCTCCGCTGCGCACCCTGTCTGGCCAGGACGAGGATGGCCGACCCGGCCAGCAGAGCTATCGAGGCGACTCCTGCCGCTATGTTGATCGGTTGGACTGCTGCCAGACGAGCCCGACGAGCCAGAAGCGCACTGATGTCATACTCGACGACCAGCCCGCCACCGTCCTCAAAGGGCGCCAGGACGCGATAGAGAATCTCTCCTGGCTCCCACTCGGGAACCCCGTCGGTCGCCACGGTGTCCTCGATGGGCTCAGCAATGGCAGCAAACGCACCCCGCTCCAAGGCGCCCGCCAGGAAACCGCTCAACGGCCGATCAACCCAATTGGGCGAAGTCGAGTACCGAAAGAATCCTTCTGAATCGATGATGCTCACCGACTCGACCTTGAGACGGTTGCGAATCCGTCGGACCTCGACTTCAGGGTCGACACCATCTGCTATTTGAGTCAGGTAATCGGCCCGCGCCGCCGTGACCTCGGCAGCGAAGAGCTCGCCTTCGCCGACGGGACGTGACGCCAGGTAATGGTCTACGACAGCCCAGGCCCCAATGGCCAGAGCCACCGCGGCACTGAACAACGCAGTGACAGCCCAGAGCGGATGGGCCCTACCTGGGGACTTTTGGGGCGAGGCAGCCGGAGGCGGCATCGGCTTCTATCGGCCGGCGAGAGGCACCCCTTCACCCGGTTTGTCTGATGCGACTCAACTAAAGGGGCGGGAGAGGACGCCCGATGATCGGACATGCCGACAGAGGCACTAACACCTGCGCTGATCGACGCGCTAGCGACTGTGGTCGCCTTGGTAGGCGAGTCCACCGGATTTGAGGCTGCCCAAAGGGGCGTCTCCGAGCTGCGCAAGATCTGCGGTGACACCGTCTATCCCACGATCTATGAATTGCACTCTGGCCGGCTCTGGCTCGTGGCTCAGGCCGGTTACACAGGTGTCTTCGACGGAATCGGTCTCGAACGAGGGGTGATGGCCCGCTCCATCACCAGCGGTTCAACCATCTTTGTCGCCGATTCTGCAGACGTTCCCGACTACCTGCATGCGCAGCCCGGATTCGTCTCCGAAGTGACGGTGCCCGTCGGTGAATATGTGTTCAGTCTCGAAACATCGACACCGCTCACTGAAGAAGTGGTCGAGCCGGTCGCGGGGTTCACGAGGTTTCTGGTGGGGCGGATCAAAGCCGGGATGGAAGAGACGCCAACCCGTCAGCCTATCGCCCGAGCGCTGGGGCCGATGGTCAGCATGATGGATCGGGAGGCGATCCTTGAGTATGCCGCCCGGGTCGCCGCCACCCGTCTAGGCCTCGACTTTGCCCAGATGGTCCTGGTCACCGGCGACAAGCCGCTCTCTGTCGTATGGCGCAATCCGGGGACCTGGGTAGAGCCCCGCACGCCGGACGAGGTTTTCAAAGCGGTCTATACCAAGAGGGCTTACATCTCCTGGATCGGTTCTGCCGATCAGCTGCAGCTCGGTTGGGACGCCAACCTTGGTGGCGTGCTCTTTCCACTGTTGCGTCGAGGCGAGGTGATCGGAGGTCTTGTCGGGGCGGGTCAAAATGTCCTGGACGACGCCGACGCCCGTGACGCCACAGCAGCTATCGCGGTTCACACCGCGGCGTGTATTGAACGAGCAACACTCGAACTCAGCTTGTCCGACGCCTTGATGGCCCGAAGCCGCTTCATCGCCGCGGTTAGCCACGAGCTGCGGACTCCTCTCACCGCCATCGTCGGGTTCAACGACTTGCTTCGAACCAACGAGGACATGCCGCTTGATGAGCGCCGCGAGTTCCTCGAAGCAGTACGCGATAACTCGACACATCTGCTTGCCCTTGTCACCGACATTCTCGACGTTGCTCGGGCCGAAGCTGGACAGCTGCGGATGGACGCCTCGGGCCCGGTCGATCTCATGGCAATCGTCACCGATGCCATCACCTACGTTTCGCCCCAGGCCCGCAGCTCCAGGACCTCGGTGGTGGTGACCCCCGGCCCGGAGGTTCACGTGCTGGGCGATGAGTTACGGGTCCGCCAGATCGTGGTGAAGCGCGACTACCCGCGGGACCGCTCCGCGTGAGCCTGGAT
>JAICND010000547.1 GCA_025929005.1 Acidimicrobiia bacterium | reverse complement strand
GTCAGAGTCACCGCTGTCTCGAAGGGTCGATGGTCTTCGTGGACATCTCTGGGTTCACCAAGATGTCAGAGCGCCTGGCCCGTCACGGGAAGGTGGGAGCCGAAGAGGTCACCGATGTAATCGACAACACATTTGGCCGGCTACTGCCTTCCGCCTATTCCTTCGGGGCCACTCTCCTCAAGTTCGGCGGCGATGCCATGCTCATGCTCTTCACAGGAGCCGGTCACGCCGCCCGGGCTTGCGCTGGGGCGGTGGCGATGCGCCAGGAGCTCCGCGAGATTGGAACCTTCGAGACCAACGCAGGTCAGGTCACTTTGCGGATGTCGGTCGGAGTCCACTCGGGGCTTTTCGACTTCTTCATGGTCGGCCAGTCACATCGCGAATTGATCGTGTCAGGACCGGCGGCGAGCTCCACCGTTGCGATGGAATCCGCCGCCACCGCCGGTCAAATTCTCATGAGTCCTGCCACCGCCGCGGCCCTGCCCCGCCGAAACGTCGGCCGAGAGGCCGGGCCCGGGTTTCTACTCCGCGGTGAAGTCGACGCAGAGGTCATCGGATTTACTCCAGCTCCCTCCGTTGGGGTTGATCTCACCTACCTGGTTCCCTCCGCACTCCGCAACGTACTGCTCACGGGAAACGTCGAACCCGAGCACCGTCCGGCTGCTGTGGCCTTCATTCACTTTTCGGACTTCGACGAATTACTGGCGCACGAAGGCGCCGAAAAAGCGACGGAGCATCTCGATCACCTGATCACCACCATCCAGGAGGCCGCCGACCGCTACGAGATCACCTTCCTTGCATCTGACATCGCCTCCAACGGAGGCAAGGTCATTCTCACCGCCGGAGTACCGGTGGCCTCAGGCAACGATGAGGAGCAGATGCTTCTTGCCCTTCGTCAAGTCGTCTCGAAGGCTGGCGTCCTCCCCGTGTCAATCGGGGTGAACTGGGGACCGGTCTTCGCCGGCGAAGTTGGTCTTCCTTTCCGACAGACGTACACGGTGATGGGAGACACCGTCAACCTGGCAGCCCGTCTGATGGCCAAAGCACCCCACGGGGAGATCTACGCCACCGCTGCTCTCCTCGAGGGCTCACGGACCACCTTCGACTACACGAGCCCTGAGCCTTTCTTCGTCAAGGGTAAGAAGCTACCCATCCAGGCTTTTTCGATTGGCGAGCCGGCGGGCAGCAAGAGCGGCCTTGGAGGGGGGGCAATGCCTCTCATCGGCCGGGAGTCAGAGTTGGGCCTCATGCTGGAGGCATGGGAGCTGGCTCGTACCGGCGAAGGTCGCATAGTCGAGATCGCCGCCGAGCCGGGCATTGGCAAGAGCCGCCTGCTCGAGGAGTTTCTCATAAGTGCCCATCCCAGCACCTTGATCAGAGCCGAGTGTCGCCTGTACCAGTCAACTACTCCGTTCTTCCCTTTCCGAACTCTGTTGCGGGCGGCGTGGGGCTTGAGTCAGCTGGACGGGGACAACACAGAAGCAGCTCTCACACAACTGGTGAGGTCGTCGGCACCGAATCTGGAGCC
>JAICND010000317.1 GCA_025929005.1 Acidimicrobiia bacterium | reverse complement strand
TACGAAGCCTTGTTGGGTGGGCTTGTGGAGGGCGAGTGGGTTCTGACCGGCCATACCGCCGACGACCAGGCCGAAACCGTATTCGCCAACCTGCTGCGCGGAGCTGGCGTGGAGGGCCTCACCGGGATTCCCTCCAGGCGTCCTCCCCTTGCGCGTCCGCTGTTGGGGGTCGATCGCTCGAAGACCCGAGAATTGGCGACTCTGGCGGGCCTGAAGTGGACCGACGATCCCACCAACCTCGATCTGGGCCCTCTTCGCAATCGCCTTCGTCTAAGGCTGCTTCCGCAGATGGAGGCCGAGTACAACCTCTCCTTCCGCCAGCATCTAGTTGACGTAGCGGCGACTTTGTCGACACTCGACCAAGGACCCGTGGTGAGTCCGGTGGTGGATGAAGGGGAGATTCGCCTGCCGGTGCCGATGCTCAGAGCGGTAGAGCCGGAGGTGGCCATCAGATCCATCAGAGCAGCCGTGCGGATCGTTCGAGACGGCTATTCGCTCACCCGGGCAGAGAACGAACGGGTTTGGAAGGTCGTTCAGCGGAGTCTCACTTCGACCGAACTCTCAGGCGGTATCAGGGTGGCGATCTCCGGCCCCTGGTTGGTGTTCGCTTTTGCTACTCGCTCCTCTGGTGATGGGGCATGACCCAACTAGGGCGGCGAGCCCGTGCGTTCGGTTGGATTGCCGACACTAAACACAGCTACCTTGGCGCCCAGTGCGTGGAGGAAGCGAAGATCCAGTGAAGGTCCTCATCTCAGCTGAAGAAATTTCGCGCGAGCTGGCGGCGATGGGCAAACTCCTTTCCGCCGAGTACCAGGGCAAGGACCTGCTCATGGTGGGTGTGCTCAAAGGCGCTTTCATGGTGATGGCAGATCTGGCCCGTCAGGTGTCGATACCTGTGGAATTCGACTTCATGGCCGTCTCGTCTTACGGGGCTTCGACCCAGACTTCCGGAGTAGTTCGGATTCTCAAGGACCTCGATCAAGAGATAGCCGGTCGGCATGTCCTAATCGTCGAAGACATCATCGACTCGGGCCTCACCCTGAGCTATTTGCTCAAGTCTCTAACGGTTCGTAAGCCGGCCTCGCTGGAGGTGGCCACGCTTCTCTTGAAGGAGGGGATACAACGGGTACCCCTCGCCGTGAAGTACGTCGGGTTTCGGATCGGGCCCGAGTTCGTGATCGGTTATGGCCTCGACTATGCGGGGCTGTACCGCAACCTGCCCTACATCGGGGTTATGGAGGGTGATCTCGGTTGAGCCCCACTCGCTCTGAGATTCAACAGATGCTGGCGGAAAGGCTCGACTTCCTGATGGGGGTGGGACACGACATGAGGGCGCCACTTACCGGAATCGCTGGTTTCGCAGCAGTACTGGCCGAACTGGACGCGGTAGCCAACGATCGGACGGCAAGCGAGGCGGTCGCATATATACGACACGAAGCCTCCCGGCTCGTCGAATTCCTGAATCAGCTTCTCTACCTGGGTCAGGTTGAGCAGGGAATGCCCCGGCTCGAGATCGAAACTCTTGACCTCGGACGTTTGACGCGCCAGACCATCGAACCGCTGGCAGCGCTTCATCCTTCGCTCGCGTTTCGTCTCGTGCAGACCGGGGAAGCGGTTGTGGCTGGCGACTTCCTCAAGCTTCATCGGGTTCTGGACAACCTCATCGATAATGCGATCAAGCACAGCCCCCCTGGAGGGACGGTAACCGTCGAGGTTGGGTCCGCTGACGGCCAGGCGTGGATCGCGGTGACCGATGAGGGACAGGGGGTGCCAGTCGCCGATCGAGCCCGGGTCTTTGACCGATTTGTCCGTCTTGGTGGCCCCCAAGAGAACGGGGCAGGGATCGGCCTCTACATAGTCAAGGGTCTCGTGGCCGCCCATGGCGGCACGGTCAGCGTCGAGGATGCTGTGGGCGCCAGGTTTGTCGTGCGTCTTCCCGTAGGTGGCGGCGCCCCCGATGCAGAAGAGACCGATTCCTACCTGTCCGGTGAAACCGGGCAGATCTTGGTGGGTTGATCGCCGCGGCTGCATCCCGGACCAAAGAGTTCCCCTAACCGTTCAGGTGCCGTAGCATCAAGTAAACCGTGAACCGCACCCTTCGTACGCTGGCCGTCTATGCCATAGCGATTCTCGCCCTGGTCCTCGTGGCCCAGCAGTGGTTTGGCGCCGTCGGTCAGCCTGAAGAGACAAGCCTTACCAGCTTTCTGGCCGATGTCCGTCAGGATCGGATCGAAAGGGTCGAGATCCTCACCCGGACCAATCAGGTGCTGGGGCGCAAGGCGGGGTCTGACCTTCCCAACGGTCAGTTCCAGTTCGTAGCCGAGTATTCCGATGGCTGGGAAGGCGAGCTAACCGCGCTTCTCATCAACGAGGGCACCCCATTCGAGGTCAACAATCAACCCGACGGTTTCTGGGCGATCCTGATCGGCCTGCTCCCGTGGGTGTTCCTGCTTGGGGTCATGATTTTCATCTTCATGCAGATGCAGGGGAGCGGGAACCGGGTGATGCAATTCGGCAAGGCACGGGCGCGCATGGTCACCAAGGAAACCCCCAAGGTGACCTTCGGAGACGTGGCAGGTCTCACGGAGGCCATCGAAGAGCTTCAAGAGATCAAAGACTTTCTTCAGAATCCCGACAAATACCGGGCCCTCGGCGCCAAGATCCCCAAGGGAGTCCTTCTGTTTGGGCCGCCCGGTACCGGCAAGACCCTGCTTGCCAAGGCAGTCGCGGGCGAGGCCGGAGTGCCGTTCTTTTCGATCTCCGGATCGGACTTCGTTGAGATGTTCGTCGGGGTGGGTGCGTCCCGGGTCCGTGATCTCTTCGAGCAGGCCAAGGGCCACGCTCCTGCGATTGTCTTCATCGACGAAATCGACGCGGTCGGTCGGCACCGCGGTGCGGGTCTTGGCGGTGGCCACGACGAACGTGAGCAGACCCTCAACCAGCTTCTGGTGGAACTTGACGGCTTCGACACCAACACCGGTGTAATCG
>JAICND010000093.1 GCA_025929005.1 Acidimicrobiia bacterium | reverse complement strand
TCGTCGATTTGCCAATACGCCAAGCCGGCCACCGCCAGCAGGGCCTTGGCCCTGACTGGCGAAGAGCCTGCGGCGGATGGGAGGGCCAGGGCCTGCTCCACCCAACTGCGGCCCGAGGCGAGATCTCCGTGCATATGCCAGAACCGCCAGAGGGCTGACGCGAGCCGGAGCGCAACGTCCCCTTGATCCTCGTGCAGCGCCCAAGCAAGGGCGGCCCGAAGGTTGTCGTGTTCCACATGGAGCAGGCCCATGACACGCACCAGGCCGGGCCCCCGGAGCTCCGGCTCGGCGGACTCGGCCAACTCCAGGAAGTGGAGGGCGTGCTGGCGATGCACCCCGGCGGCCGCATCAGAGTGCTCGAGCCGCTCCCGCCCGTATTCCCGGATGGTCTGGAGCATGTCGAACCGGTCCGGTCCCCCGGGGACGTCGCCACGGCGAACGAGGCTGGCGTCGAGCAGTGCCTCGATCCCGGCCAGTACCTCGATCTCGAGGGTTGCGTCTGGACCGCACACCGATTCGGAAGCCGCGATGGTGAAGCCGCCGGCGAAAACGCAGAGCCGTTCGAACAGCGACGCCGCCGCTTGCGGCAACAGGCGATAGCTCCAGTCGATGGCGTCGCGCAGCGTCCGCTGCCGGTCTGGCCGATCGCGGGGTCCGCCCGACAGGAGCGGGAGGGCCCGCTCGAGCCGCTCGACCATCGCTTGAGGGGAGAGCACCCGAAGCCTGGAGGCAGCGAGCTCGATGGCCAGGGGAAGCCCGTCCAGACGGCGACAGATCTCGACGATGGCCTCGGCGTTTTCCTGGTCGATGACGAATGCGGGATCGACCGACGTGGCCCGCTCGGCGAACAGGGCAACGGCCTCGAACCTGGCGAGTTCGTCCAGCGAGAGGGCTTGGGAAGCGGCGGGGAATGCCAGGGGCATCACCGGCACCTCGCGCTCTCCCTCGAGCCGGAGCGGGGATCTGCTGGTGGCCATGACGCGAACCCCCGGGGCGGCAGCGAGGATGGTCCCTACCGCAGGCGCCGCATCGATCACCTGCTCAAAGTTGTCCATGACCAGCAGGATCTGTCGATCGCGAAGTTCGACCTGCAGTCTCTCGAGCTCCGATCGGGGCCCCGCGCCCCCTCGATGCCCCACCGCCGCCGTGATGGCGCTGGGAACGAAGGCTGGGTCGGTGATGGGCGCCAGGTCGACGAAGAACACTCCATCCCGGTAGCGATCCAGAACCGCCGATGCCGCCTGGAGGGCCAACCGGGTCTTCCCGGTTCCGCCAGGCCCGGTCAGGGTGAGGAGCCGAGCTGACTCCAGAAGCGTCGTGACCTGCTCGACCTCACGATCCCGGCCCACGAACGAACTAAGCCGGGCCGGGAGGTTCGTAGGGATCTCCAGTGTCTTGAGCGGGGGGAACTCCGACGACTGGCCGGCGATGACCAGTTGGGAGATGCCATGCGGCTCCTCGAAGTCCTTCAACCGATGCTCGCCCAGGTCCAGGAGCGTCACGCCGGCTGGCAAAGCCCTGGCCACCAGGACGTGCGTGGTGTGCGAGAGCAGGACCTGTCCGCCGTGTCCGGCGGCGGCGATCCGGGCGGCCCGATGCACGTCCAGGCCGAAGTAGTCGCCCTCGCTCAAGCGGCCCTGGCCGGTGTCCATGCCCATGCGAACCCGGATGGGGCTCTCGGGGGGCCACTGGTGCGCGGCCAGTCCCCGCTGGGCCTCCGTCGCCGCGGCCACCGCGTCAGCGGCGGAGGCAAACACGGCGAAGAAGGCATCTCCCACGGTTCGGACTTCCACTCCATGGTGGTCCCGGATAGCTCCTCGGAGGATGCCGTGGTGGTCCGCCAGGACCACCGGCCACCGCTCGCCCAGGGTGCGGGCCAGATTGGTGGACCCCTCGATGTCGGTGAACATGAACGTGACGGTGCCGGTGGGCAGCTCGGTCATGCGATGCTCCTCGTCCGGCATCGTAACCAGCCTGGACGCGCCGCTCCCACTCCGAACTCCCCCCGAAGGCCAGATCCTGTTCCCGACCGCTACAACAGTGCCAGTCCGACAGCAGTTGCAAAGCCAACAATCGAGACGTTGAAACGCGCTGGGAAGTTACGGGAGAATCCGGGGGCTCCCTGGCTTACGGTCTCATCGCATTGCAAGCAGCGCTGGGATGAACCGGGGCGGGCAATGGCGGGGGCCAATTCATCCCAGCACCTTTGGTTGATTGATCGGCCAATTGGCTCCCCGGTTGGCTCCCTGGGCCTTCGGAGACTCCGAAAAAACCTTGTGGGCCCTACTGGACTTGAACCAGTGGCCTCTTCCG
This sequence comes from Acidimicrobiia bacterium, assembly GCA_025929005.1. Classification (GTDB taxonomy): domain Bacteria; phylum Actinomycetota; class Acidimicrobiia; order Spongiisociales; family ZC4RG35; genus JAICND01. The sequence continues at coordinate 4,056 of JAICND010000093.1, read as the reverse complement.
TGTCAGGGAACCTCAAGCCCTCACACGACCAGGGACTTTCTCGAGAAATGGCCTCTGACCAGGGCTTTTGATTGTCGGTGCTTTGCACACCTTCGCGGCGTTTCGCCTCCGTTGTGGCCCAAACGCGGCCCAGCAGAAGCGGCCCGGCCGGGACTCGACCTGGCTCTTCAGGTCGCAGGCGGTAACTGCTTGATTGGACGCTCCGCTTCCAGACCGCTGAGCTGATCGGTGAGGTCCTCAATGGCCTCAGTCTCAGTGGGATTAAAGGCAGCAAGCGCAGCCCCGAACCGCAGAGCTACGGCTGCCAGGTTGTCCGGGCCGTAGTAGATACCCGAGGTCTTTTGACGATTCGAAACTTGGAGGAACGTGGCTCCCATCTGATCGTCGTGATAGAACCCGAGGAGGTTGGCAAACTTCCACTCCAAGGTGCGCGATGTCCCGAGGTACATGACCCGCTTGTTGGTGAAGTAGGCGGTGCCACCCTGATCGATAGTCGTTATGACTTCCGGACCTGGTTGATAGGTGCCTTTGGTCGCTCCGGTTCGGTACGAGACGCCCTTCATAATCCGTATGGCGACGCCGCTGGTCCCTCCCTGATACTGGCCCCGCGTTCGGCGGGGTTCCACTAGTGACATGCCTGGAATGGCGGCGAACACCTTCTCATCTTTCTGAGGTTGAATCGGAAATACCCACTGGGGGTGCTCCGGTCCAATTCCGCCGACTTTGATAAGGTCGATCGTTCCCTGGACAAGGTCGTATCGTCGTTGCCACTCGGCGAAGGCTCGCTCCTCCCTTCCCTCGCCTGTTGGGCTCGCTTCTCCTCGCCGCGCTCCTGCAGCTTTCGTAGAAATCCCATCCCAGGTCCCATCCTCTCGGCGCTAGAGCGCCCCCGGCCGCACCGCGGAGCCTACTGATGGTTCGATCTGAGGCTTCAGGAAGTCGGGTCGGCAGACAGTCCCGATGGTGAGTTAGCCTCATGACTCGTCAGTGGGGACATCGGAGGTGAGGTGGCTGCCCGCCGGCCCGAACGGCCGCACACTAATAACGCGTTGGGGGGCCCTCCCCTAGAACGGTACGTCAACTACTCGTGCGTCGCTGCCAGAGCACGTTCAACAGAAGCCATTCGTCGCCACTGCGAGCGAGGTGGAGGTAATCCATGTAGGCGGATGAGAAAACGCTGACCGTAGCGATGTCCCCAAAGGCATCGAGAAGCTTGACGCTATAGGGGCGTTCCAGTTTCGTACCTCGCCCGGCCTGGGTCGCCTCGACCATCTGATCGCGGGTAATCGAGGCGGCCGATGGATCATCCGCCAGCGCTTCACGTTTTATGAGCGCCGGGTGCAGGCAGCGGGCCATCCGGTCCGCGTCTCCATCAAGCCATCCTTCGATGTAGTCCCTGGCCGATGCGAGGATCTTCTCCCGATCCTCTGGGCTCACCGCACCTTCGGTTCGGTCCGTCATAGGTCCACACAATTCTGCCAATGGGCCGATGGTCGTGCTGATGATTGAGGTGCCGTCGCTCGACTGCACCCAATAGATTCAGACTGACGACAATCTCGGCCAGAGACGCGCGGCTGCCGGGTGTGGTGTCGCTGGCTCATGCAAGGGTGGGGCGATGTTCCTTGAAGCTGGGGCCCTCCAGCGTTTTCATCCAACGACCAATGGATAAAGAGCAATGCCGGCAACCGCAGCCCCAGCCACGATGATTGGCTCAGGTATCCGGCGCGGGCTCTTCCAAAGCAGGAGGAGGGCAGCCAAGGCCAAGATTGCGGTCGGGAGATCGATAATCGCCCGGCGACCGAGGACGATCACAGCCCCGGCAATCGCTCCGATGGCGGCCGCCGTCACCCCATCAACGACCGCAGCCAGAGCGGGTCGGCTTCCATACTTTCGAAAGTAGGGAGCTGGGAAAACCGTCAGTAAATAGGCGGGGAGAAAGGTGGCAACGCCGGCCACGACTGCTCCGGGCAGTCCTGCCACTAGATAGCCGATAAACCCGGTGGTGATGACAACAGGACCTGGGGTAATCATCGCCACCGCCACCGCATCGACAAATTGCTCAGCGTCGAGCCAGCCAAAGCCGCTGACAACCCCGCCGTAAAGGAACGGAACGATGGCTAGGCCACTACCGAAGATGAATGCTCCGGCTTTAAAGAAAAACCAGAACACGTCTCCCAATCCAGTAGATGTTCCGTCAACCGCGCCCATCGCCAGTGGCAACGGGAGCATGGCTGCAGTGGTTGATCCTGGTCTATGCCGGAACCTGGGGCTGCGGGCCGCCCACACCGCTAGCCCAGCGAGAGGAAAGAGCTCTATTCGCTCGGTCTCCGTGATAGCCGTGACCGCCAACATGGCGGCAAAGATCACCCACAGCAACGGATCTCGTCGGATCGTCTTCTGGGTAAGTCGGTAGGCGCTCCAGGCGATGATTCCGATGATGGCCGCCCCGACACCGTAGAAGACCGCCTGCATCCAGGGCAATCCCCCGAAGCGTAGGTACGCCCAGCCGAAGACGATCACGATCAGAAACGACGGGAGCACAAAGGAAAGCAGCACTAACGACGCCCCCAGGAATCGGTAGTGGACAAATCCAAGGTAAATCGCCAGCTGGGCTGCGAGGGGGCCGGGGGACAAGTTGGCAAGTGCAAGGCCCTCCCGATACTCCTCCTCCGAGAACCATGCTCTTTGGAGCACAAGGTCGCGGTGCATGTACTCGACCAGAGCCACTGGTCCCCCGAAGCCCGCGGCTCCTAGGTAAAGGAAATAACCGACCAGATCCGTGAGGCGATAGGCCGGCTGGGTTGTCGCGCCGACTGCGGGTATCGGGACTTTGCTACTCACCTGGGGTTGAAGAATATGAAGAGAAACCCGTCGGCTTCAGAAGGCGGGCCGGCAGACCGACGACTGGTGAGTCTCCTCATGCGCTCGTCAGTGGGGGAACTTAGGAGGATGAGGTTGTCAGCCCGCCGGCCCGAGGGCGCACAATATCGTCACAGCCCTCTTCTGCCCTGGCCGTAACGCTTGGTTGCAGTACCAGCACGGAAGGCACTAGGAGGAGAGGAATGAGCTACGCCTACTACACGGAACCGCTCTATTTGAGGAGAAGGTATTCGGTCGAACCACTGTTGCCTCGGCGGACCAAGTGAAGATCATCGGCCAGCGATTTACCCAGCCCTCTGCCCGAGGATGGGAATTCGTACGCGCCGTGGATGTCCCCGTGGTGGGGAGGTCTTCAAGTCTGAGGAGCGTCGTACGGTCGCGGTAGCTGTCTTCAGGCAGGAGATGCCCCAATCGACCTAGAAAGAGGTCGAGCCCTGTATCCAGGACCGGAGCCACCCAGCTGCCAAACTCCCCTGGTCACCTGGGAGGCTCCGGTCAATCCACGACCCGAGGAGTTGGGTCGGGACCTTCAATGCCGCCGAACTACCCGAGGCATGAGAGAGTCAAACAGTGTTTCCGACAGAAGAACCTCCGACCGGGATTACTGATCGGCTTTCGCGTTCTGGAGCCCGCTTTTCGGGTAAGAACCTAAGGATCGCCCCACTTGCCTCCCCACTCCCAAGTCAGCGAGTGGGGCGATCCTTTCATCAAGTCCCGCTTGGCAACAGGTGTTACCGCTCATAGGTCGGGGGCCCACGGACATTGGAAGACCGCAACGAAAGCCCGCCATGCTCGGCAGTCTTAGATAGTCGATTTTCAGCCCTGGCGGGCCAAGACCTTCGGAACGGAGAGAAAGGCCAACGTTTCAGAAAATTCCGGGCCGGGTAGAAGCCAACCCAAGGGGAAGGCACCTACACATTGGTGCCCTGCCAACCCAAGGGGAAGGCATCACATTTGGTGCCTGGGAAGGAGACGGAAATGTCCGTCAAGCAACGCATTGCTGTGATAGCAATGGCTGCCGTGTTGGTGTTGGGGATTCCGACTGCCGCCATGGCACAAACACAGGATGGCCTGGTGAACGTGATGATCGGTGATGTCACCATCCTTGAGGTTGTCGACATTGCCGTGGCAGCGAACGTGGTCGCAAACGTCTGCGCAGGCGTGAAGGCCACCGTG
>JAICND010000432.1 GCA_025929005.1 Acidimicrobiia bacterium | reverse complement strand
GGTGGAATCGACGATGTCAGTGAAGAGCACCGTTGCCAGCACTCTGTCCACGTTCTGAGCGGCCTGCAATGAACGGACCTGTTCCTGGGTCCAGGAGAACTCGTCCACGAACCGGCTGGTGGGTACCTCTTGCTCAGGCTGGTATGTGAGAAGCACGACGCCCGAGGCAAAAGTCCGGGAGCTCACGAGGCGCAGATGATGGGTGTCGATCCCATCGCGGAAGAGGTGCTTCCCGCTACCGAGAATCAACGGATAGAACAGCAGTCGGTACTCGTCGATGAGATCGAGTCGGAGCAGTCCGTCAACCAGGTCCGCGCTTCCGTAGACGAGGAGATCCCCACCGGGTTGTTCCTTCAACTTGGCTACTGCGCTCGCGACGTCGCCAGAGATCAAGGTGGTGTTGTTCCAGTCGGCAGCCTTCAACGTCTTGGAGACCACGTACTTGGGCATCTCGTTCAGTCGTCGAGCCAGGTCCTCCTCAGGCGGTCTGGTCGGCCAGAAGGCGGCCCAGATCTGATAGGTGGTGCGACCGAAGAGCAGCGCATCCGCTCCGAATATCTGCGATTGATTGAACTCGACCGACTCGTCATCCTGGACGCGCAAAGCCCAGGCGTTCTTGCCGTCGCGGTGCTCGTCCATGCCCGGGCCCTCCATAACCCCGTCGATGGTCACGAAATCAGTGACAACCAGCTTCATCAAGAGCATTGTGACTGGTCTTGAGCGTCACAACGGCTTGGTCGCCAAAGATGTGCACCGCCGAGGTCCAAGTGCCGTCGCCGAGACCGCAGATCGGTATGCGGTCGGAAGATCAGCCCAAACCACAATCAATCAGAGCCTCTGGCTGAGCTGATCCTCCGTATCGAGATCTCTCGAACGCGGCGACCTGGCGAATCTGCGCATCCGTCAAGGTCGGCTCGAATGACGGCATTGCTCCGGTTATCTCCTTTTCCTGAGTCCCATAGGTCGGGCTCACCTCGGTTTGCCATCTTGCCGACCCCAAGGTGATCCACTGCAGGTGTGCTTCGCAGTCAGGAAAGGTCGCCACTACCCCGCTTAACGCTGGCCCCACACCACCTTCGCCTGACCCGCCGTGACAGACAGAGCAGAGACGCCCATAGGTCTCTCTGCCGGCTTCCAAATCGGGGTCGGGTGGCACATCAGGCTCCGAAGCGCACGCGCCCGACAGCACTAACACGAGCAGGAGGACAGCCCCCGCTCGGCGGCTCGTGACCGTCAGACGGTCGCGGGACGCGATTGTCCGAGGCCCTGCCAGTAAGTGGCGATGGCTAACAGGAGGGCCAGCCCCATGATCGGAGTACCGATCCGCTTGAGAATGGCCGATTCACTAATGAGACCGATGAGGAACAGAACCACCCCGAGGTTGACCGCAACCAAAACCAGCCGGTTCGTGGCTGGGCTTGTGGAGGCTTCCCGGCCCACCGCGGCAAAGAGAGCGTTCGTCATAACACCGATGAACATGGTGTGGTCGAAGGCGAGCAGCACTCCCAGCGGACCGGTTCCGGTCTCCGGATCCAATTGCCCCGAGGTGAAGAGTTGGACCACATACACAAGAAGGCCGATCCCGACCACCAAGCCCAGCACCGCCACCCGCCCGAAGTTGGCCGCGCCGCCCCTAACCCAGGCGCTGGGCTTGATATGACTCCACATGTGAACGATGTAGGCGACGATGGCGATTACCTGGATCCCGGAGAAGACTGGCGCCAACTGATCGACAAGGTCAAAGATGAAAGAGATGTTGGCGATAAGGCCAGCCACAAAGAGCCCCCACGCGACGAGACGGCCAACGATGCCTTGTCCACCATTGAGCACCCAGTGACTGACCGCCACGCCAGCCAGGATTAGATACCCGATCAGCATTGCCGTCGGGTGGGCACCCGCCAGTGTTGCGGCGGTCTCAGTACTCAATCCTGGGATTGAACCGTTGGCGATGTAGAGGCCGAGCAGAACGCCGAGGATGGCCCCGATCGTCAATGAGACCACCGCAAGATAAAGCGCCAGTTGCGCGGTGAACTTCTGACTGGCCCGATATCGCCTACCGACCCAGATCAAGAGCCAGATGATGGTGATCAATAGAAGGGTGCCGGCGATCGGCCGAAATATCCCGGTCGTGGTGGCGAAAGCTGCGACATATATCGGGACAATCACCAAGGCTGCCAGCGAAATATTTCGTCCGGCCGCAACCGACTTTTCGTCAGCACCATCGCCCAACATGGACATCGCGCAGGCGACCACCGACAGGGTGATCCAACCAAGTGTCCCCGCGTGAACATGGGTGAGGATCATCGATCTGGTCGGGTCCCAAACATCGAGCCCGTTG
>JAICND010000116.1 GCA_025929005.1 Acidimicrobiia bacterium | reverse complement strand
GGTAGCCCCGCACTGCCCCCACGAGGGCCAACCCGACTCCGGTGTTTCCCGAGGTCGGCTCCACGATCGTCCCTCCCTCCTGGAGGCGGCCGTCGCGTTCGGCCGCATCGATCATGGCCACGGCGATGCGTTCTTTTACCGAGCCGCCCGGGTTAGTGAACTCCACCTTGGCGACCAGATTGCCGGGGGGGTGGAATCGTCTCAGGCGGACCAGAGGCGTATTGCCGATCGTGGTCAGGACGTCGTCGTGAATCTCCATCCGCACTCAGCATATGGCCCCGAACGTGGCCGTGATCCGGGTCGATAACCTCGATACATGGATCGTCTGACCAGGCTGGCGTGGGGTGTCATCGGTTGGAACGTCCTCACCATCCTTGTCGGGGCGGTGGTGCGGGCCACCCACTCGGGGGCCGGCTGCGGACGAACGTGGCCGACCTGTGGCGGTGAGCTAGTTCCTGCCCTGGAAGGAGCGACCGCCATCGAATTCACCCACCGGGTGGCCAGCGGTCTGGCGCTCGTCCTCGTAGCGGTGCTGGCAATCATGGTGTTGAGGTCGAGAGTGCCGGGCCATCCCGCCCGTCGATCGGTGCTTTGGGCTGGAGCCGCCATCATCGGGGAGGCACTGATAGGCGCCGCCATCGTCGTCTACGAATGGGTTGGCCGTGATGACTCGGTGGCCAGGGTGATCTCCGTTCCGCTCCATCTCGTCAACACTTTGGTGTTGTTGGCAGCGCTGACGCTCACGGCCTGGTTCCTCGGAAATGGCGGCAGTGTTCGGCCAACATGGCGGCCGACTCGCGCGCGTGCCTGGTTGCTGGTCGGTGCAACGGCTCTTGTGCTCATCTTCGCCACTGGCGCCGTCACCGCTCTGGCCGACACGTTGTTTCCAGCTGCCGGACCAGTTGACGCCGGAGCCCGGCACTTCCTCACGCGGCTCCGGATCGTCCACCCAATCTTGGCAATTGCCGTCGTCGCCGCGGCCGCGGTCGCCAAGCGGGTCCGCCGATCTGACGGCTCTAGAGGACCATTGCGAAGCCTGGGCATCCTCATGCTGATCCAGTTGGGGCTGGGGCTCCTCAACATCGTGCTCAAGACGCCGTTGTGGTTGCAGATTCTCCATCTGGCGATCGCGGACCTGATTTGGATCACGTACGTGTGGGTCTCTGCTCAGACGCTGGCCAGCGACTCCTCGAGTTCCTCTGGGGATGTAACCGGCGCCAGGCATGAGAAACCGCTGCACAGATAGGCCCGGGTAGTGCCTCTGACAAAACGGTCGGTCAACAAGGGGACCTGCGTCTCGTCGCTTGCCGATCCCGCCAGGGCAACATGCGGTCGTAGCCGACGCCAGTAGACCTTCGCCAATTCCGACCATTCCTCGCCCACCACAGCCAGTTCATGGGTGCCCCTGTGAAGCGAGTGCAGAACCGCCATTGCGTAGGGCGCACCTGTGGGGTATCGGCCCATGATCATCCCTAACCCCGTGAGCGTCCCCTCGGCCGCGGCGCGAGTGCTCTGGTCACCCGTGTAAAGAGACATAGTCAGGAGAGCTTCGGCCGCCAATGCATTTCCTGACGGGCTCGGATTGTCAAAGACATCCTTTGGTCTCTTGGGCAATTCGTGGGTTTGCTCGTTGGTGAAGAATCCACCGGTCTCGTCGGCAAACAACCCGGCCAACTGGTCGAGAAGACGCTTGGCGCTTTCGTACCAGTTCACATCTCCGGTGGCAGCGAATAGGGCGAGCAGACCGGCCGACATCGCGGAGTAGTCATCGAGAAAGCCAGCCACGTGCGATGGATGGCCTTTGGCCCAAGCCCGCAGCAGACGCCCATCGGATGTCTGCATTCGATCGAGCACGAATCGGGCAGCGTCGGCACCAGCCCCTAAGTATCGAGGTTCACCCAGGGCCGCGCCGCCTTCCGCCAATGCTCTGATAGCCAGACCGTTCCAGGCCGATATCACCTTGTCATCCAGACCCGGTCTGATTCGGTTGCGCCTCCGATCGTTCAGTCGCTGTCGCACAGCTTCGATCCGGTGGGACGCTTCGAGGTTGGACATTCCCACCTCTGCCGCCGCCACCTCGAGAGGGACGGCTCGGTGCAGGATGTTGTGACCATCGAAGTTGCCTTTCTTGGTCACTCCGAAGTGGCGCGCCGCCAAACCCGCGTCAGCGTCAGCTATCTCCATGAACTCGTCGAAGGTCCACACGTAGAACTTGCCCTCCACCCCCTCCGAGTCGGCGTCTTCAGCCGAGAAGAACCCACCGTCGGGATGCCGAAGATCTCTGAGGAGGTACTCAAAGGTCGAGCGGGCAACCTCGAGCAGACGATCGTCGGCCAGTTCGATGCCAGCCCAGAGGTAAAGCCTTGCCAGCAGGGCGTTGTCGTAGAGCATCTTTTCGAAGTGCGGCACCAGCCATCGTTCGTCGACGCTGTAGCGAGCGAACCCACCGGCCACCTGGTCATGAATGCCACCGTCGGCCATGGCGTGAAGGGTCTTTCGTACGATGGCTCCTGCTTCGGGCGCCCAGGGCTCGCGCCACACCCTTAGGAGGAATTCCAGGGTGGGCGACTGCGGGAACTTGGGAGCGTGTCCAAAGCCTCCATACGTCGGCTCGAAAGTTGAAGCCAGAGCCTGGTAACCCTGAACGAGAGCGCCGGAGTCGGGCAGGCCGTCGCCCGGCGTGACCGGTGTCGAGATCGCTGCGATGATGCGACCAGCCTGTTCTTCGACGTCACCACGCCTTTGTCTCCAGGCGTCAGCCAATGAGGCCATGACCCGCCGAAACGAGGGCATACCCGGCCGGTCGTCGCGAGGGAAGTAGGTGCCGGCATAGAACGGCTCGAGGTCAGGCGTAAGAAAGACAGTCATGGGCCAGCCACCGTGGCCGGTCATCGCCTGCACAGCCTCCATATAGGTGGCATCAACATCAGGCCTCTCCTCGCGGTCCACTTTGATGTTCACGAAGTTGGCGTTCATCTCGGCGGCCGTAGCCGAATCCTCGAATGATTCATGGGCCATCACGTGGCACCAATGGCAGGCTGAATATCCGACAGAGAGAAGAATCGGCACCTGGCGTTGACGAGCTTTGGCAAACGCCTCGTCACCCCACTCGTGCCAATCGACGGGGTTTTCGGCATGTTGAAGCAGATACGGAGAGGTCGATCGGGCGAGACGATTGGCCATCACCCTCGACCGTAGCGTCAGCCCCAAGTGGAAGGGGTCAGGCGAGGAATAGGTCGGGCGACCTAGGGGTTACTTGTGGAGAACCTGTGGATAAATGGCCCAAAAAGGCTGAAAAGCGGTCCCCGGCATGGGGAAATTTAGGGGGTTCACAAACTCACGGTTCTGTGTCATAGTGGACGGCCCGATGGAAAAGGGCGGTCCACCCGCCCTGTGGAGGATTAGATACCCATGACGACTGCCGAGTCGACCCGCGCCGCTGAAAAGGCACGCCGCGAGCGTCTTCAGAGCAAGCTGACCGACGAACGCGGCCGGCTTACGACTGATCTCGTATCGCAGTATCTCACCGCAATCGGTGAATACGACCTGCTCACCGCCGAGCAGGAAGTCGAGCTTGCCCAGCGGATCGAGACCGGCGAGGACGCGGGTGTTCGTCTCGGCCGAGGCGAATACAAGGACAAGAAGGAAGAGTTCGAACTCCGTCGCAAGGAGCGCCAGGGCCGCGAGGCCAAGGACGCTTTCCTTACCGCCAACCTCCGTTTGGTGGTGGCCAACGCCCGCCGGTATGCCAATACCTCCGGCATCGACTTCCTCGATCTGATTCAGGAGGGCAACCTTGGCCTTATCCGGGCAGTCGAGAAGTTCGACTGGCGCAAGGGTTTCAAGTTCTCCACCTACGCCACTTGGTGGATTCGTCAGGCCATAACCCGCGCTATCGCCGATAAGTCGCGAACCGTGCGGATTCCCGTTCACCTGCACGACACCCTGGCTGCGGTCCGTGCCGCTCAGGCAAGCCTTAAGGCGGAGCTAGGGCGCGACCCTCGCCCCGAGGAGATCGCCGAGGAAGCCGGCGTGACCGTCGACAAGGTCGAGCTGGCCCTCGGCGTCGCCGACACGGTCTCGCTCGAACAGCCGGTGGGAGAAGATGGTGCCCAACTCGGCGACTTCATCGAAGATGAGGACGCTGCCGATCCCGTCCAGCTCACCGAAGAGATGGACGTGGCCGACTCTCTCCGTCGTTCGATCGAGCGCCTTCCTCTTCGCGAAGGCCGGATCCTCGCGCTTCGTTACGGCTTCTACGACGGAGTACCACGGACCCTCGAAGAGATCGGGGAGGAGTTCAACCTCACCCGCGAGCGGATTCGCCAGCTCGAGAAGCTGGCGCTGTGCCGTCTGCGCCATCCTTCGTTTGGGATTAGGGAACAAGACCTCATCTAACTGAGGCTCGCGTCTCCCGCCTCATGCCTACCCTTTGAGCGTGATTCTGCGCGAGCTGGTCGGCGACGCTGCTCACGTTTGTGGCCCAGCTACGACGCTGGTTGAGGCCGCCCAGGCAATGTCTGCCGCAGGTCATGGCTCGCTCGGAGTAGTCGAGGGGACTCACCTCGTCGGTCTGTTGACGGAACGCGACATCGTCCGTGCCGTGGCAGGGGGTATCGACCCAACAACGACGACGGTGAGCGCGGTGATGAGCGCTGAACCCGATGTCTTCTCTCCAGAGAATGACGTGTGGGAGGCAGCAGAGTGGTTGGCCGAAGCCGGCTACCGCCACCTACCGGTAATCGAGGACGGACTGCTGCTCGGAATTGTCTCGGTCCGTGACCTGCTGGTGGCCATCGTCGCCGACGAGGAGTGAGATCACGGCGCGGTCGGCACCCAGACCAGCCTGAGGTCGGTCACTTTGACATCGACCTTCTCGAGGGGAATCTCTACCTCTTCGATGAGGGCGGCCATGTCGTCGTATTGAGTCGTGATGGTGACGACGTCATCCGCCATATCTGCCTCGAGCTCAGTTAGCGCCGTCAGCTTGTCTTCCACCGTGCCTTCAGCAGTATCGAGTCGGACTTCGGCCCTCTTGGTTTGGGAACGACGGGTTGCTGCTCTCGAGACCGTGCTTCGGCGGCGGCCACCGAGGAGCGCTCCGAGAAGGTCTCCAGCCCCCGACATTATTTCCTCCTGCTTGCGAGCACCGACCTCGGCAGACAGGTCCTCTGCTCGTCGGCGGGCGACGGCCACTTGGTCGCGAGCCCGGTCGATCCGCAGCCGGTACTTGTCGCGCAGGGCGGCGATGGCCTTGTCGGCCTGGTCGCCGGCCGCTTCGATACAACGTGCCCGGAACTCGGATTCGAGTTCGCCGACACGGCTATAGAGCTTGAGGCCAGGGTTCTTCCAGATCCGGAGACGGCGGCGGTTTACCAGATGGGCGCCAAGGTTCGAAGCCATCGTCTTCCAGAACGCGGCCTGGTCGATGGCGGCGTCCGTCAGTTCGTAGGCCCCTCCGCCAGGAGGAGGCTCGTTCAGGAAGTCACGCGGATCGTGATCTACGGTCTTGACGGCAACCTCGTCCCAGGTGTGACCGAGAGGGTCGATCACCGCTTCATACACCTCGGAATGGTTGATGGCAGCCGGAGTGTCGTCGTAGAGAAGGTGCACGGTAGCGGCCGCGATCGGACGAAAGTGGGTGCCGCCAGTGACTGCGCCAACCTGCAACGC
>JAICND010000453.1 GCA_025929005.1 Acidimicrobiia bacterium | reverse complement strand
CTGGTGATGGCCACCGCCGGGCCGGTCGCCGCCCGTCTGGTCAGGGGCTGACCCGGTGGCCAGGCGTTCGTGGCGAAGATCCGAGATGTTCGGATAGGAGTCCCCAGATCGCATCCTCTGCCAGGGTGCGCTTCATGGCTATCAACGTCCTGACGAACGTCGACACCGCCAGGTCGGGCTCCATCGGATTGGGCCGCATCGAGGTGAGGATCTGGGGGCTCGGCCTCAGCACCAAAAGGTCGCAGGCCGGCCAAGAGGCCTTGATTAGGCGAATTTCCTCATCGAGCGTCCGCCGCCCGACTTTGTCGAAGAGGCGTTCGTGGGCCCAAGCACCGCGGCGGTCTTCTTCCGCGGCCATCGGGGCTATCACGATGACGAGGTCGAGATCCCGGGCGCTGCCGAGCACCAGGTCGGCGTGAGTTCCAGAGACGACACCCCCGTCCACGTAATGCCGGCCCTTGATCACCCAAGGCCGAAACAGGACCGGGATCGCCGTGGAGGCCGCCACCGCCTCAGCGATCCCCACCTCGGGCGCCCCCAGCGTTCCGAACGGAATCCTGCGCCTACCGGCCACATCATAAGCAACGACGATCGTGGGGGCCGCGGGCCAGCTGTCCGCCGCCTCTCCCACTTCCTCGGCGACCCAGGCTCCTAGGCCGGAGGTGTCGTAGGGCGCCGGTGAGCCCAGGAGCAATGTGAGGCCGGGTCGTCGGACTCCAGGAAGGATTCCGTGACGCAGCCAAGTCCCAACCCGCACCCCAGGCTTCCGATTGAAGATGCGTTCCTTGATTCGCAGTGCTACCTGAACGCGGTCGTCGGTTGGGAGCACTAACGAATCGAGATCCAATCGGTCGTGGCGAACCAGAGCAGCAACGAAAGACCCGGAGGAGGTTCCAACCACGACATCGGCCTGGTTCGGGTCCCAGCCCGTAGCCAGTTCGATTGCCATCAGCGTCGCCAGCTCATATGCGGCGCCGGTGATTCCACCGCCACCAAGCACCAGGCCGACCGCACTCATGGGTCTGGGGAGCATAGGGTTGAGGCCGGGGAAGCCAGACAAACCCGAGGTCGGTACTGTCGAATCCGATGAGCATCCGTCTTGTGGCCATTCCCGAAGATCGCGAGGCGGTGGCGGCCCTGTTGACCCGAGTCGAGGCCGCTGATGGCCATCAACCGATTGGTGAGCACAAGTACCTCATGCTGTTCCAGGGCGATCCCGAGAGGGTCGTTGGTGTGATAGACGAGGAGGACTCCAAGCTGGTTGCTTACGTAGCTTTGACTCCCAACGCCGAGCCGGGTTGGTGGGCTATGGAGCTCGCCGTAGACCCGGATCACCGGTCTCCCGATACTTTTCTCACTTTGTTCGAGGCGGGTGTGAGCGAGGTGGCAAGGCGGGGAGGGAGTGCGGTGCGAGCCTGGCTCTTTCAACCTCGACTGAACGAAGTGGCTCTGAGGGCCGGCTTCATCCCCGAACGGGAATTGCTGAAGCTGGAACGGCGGCTGCCCGCTGGCTTTCAGAGCGAACTGCCTGACGCTCGTCTTCCCGATGGCATGCGCCTGGCACCCTTCGAACCGGGCCGCGACGAGTCGGCGTGGCTCGAAGTCAACAACGCCGCATTCGTCGACCACCCCGAGAATGGAAGATGGACGAAAGAGATCCTCGAACATCGCATGGGACAGACCTGGTTTCGACCCGAAGACCTTTTGATGGCTTGGGAGGGGAGCACACCGGCGGGATTTTGCTGGTGTAAGAGGGTAGGGGGTGAAGGCGAGATCTACGTCCTTGCCGTGGCGCCGAGCGCCCAGGGCTCAGGCCTCGGCCGCGCCCTGGTGCTGCAGGGTCTTGCGCTCATGGAGCAGGGTGGGGATCGCGTTGCGTTCTTGTATGTCGATGCCGACAACCAACGAGCTCTCGGTCTGTACAGATCGTTGGGTTTCCATACAGACCATGTCGACCGTTCCTATGTCAGGATGTTGAAGTGATCAACCGAATCGCCGGTCGCAGCTAGGGCAGCGGGAATCGGCGGAGACCGTCGGGCTGTAGCACCACGGGGAGGGGAGATCCTCTTCACCTTCGACCGCG
>JAICND010000109.1 GCA_025929005.1 Acidimicrobiia bacterium | reverse complement strand
ATGGGATGGGACCAACTTGACCACCGGCAAACTCCCCTCGACCCTCGATCAGTCGGATGCAGTGGCCGCCGGGGTGGCTCAGCTCACGGCCGGTGCGACCGAGCCTCTGCTATTGCACGGCACCACCGTGGCTACCAATGCTGTGCTCGAGGGCAAAGGCGCCCGGGTGGCGCTGGTCACCGACGCCGGGTTCGAGGACTTGATCGAGATCGCCCGCCAGGATCGGCCCTCGCTGTACGACCCCTTCGCCGATCGACCACCGGCACTGGTCGATCGGACCATGCGGTTCGGTTGGCCCAGCCGGTCGAACTTCAAGTCTCACCTTCTGAGCAGGGGCGCCGATGCTGTCGCTATCGCCCTCTTGGGCGCATATCAGGATGGATCGGCCGAACTACAAGTTTCAGAAGCCCTGGGTGGGATCCCTTCGAGTCTCTCGCACCTGGTGACCGGGGAATTCCGCGAATACGAGAGAGTTGCCACCACGGTTCTCAACGCATATCTGCAACCTGTTGTCTCACGCTATTTGACCCACATCGAGGAACGACTGGCGGCGGTCGTCGGGAAAGTTCTGGTGCTGCGGTCGAGCGGCGGTCTCACCACGCTGGCGGGTGCTTCGAAGTTGGCAGCTTCGATCATGTTGTCGGGACCGGCGGGAGGGGTCGTCGCGGCTGCTGCCTGTGGAAGCGCCCACGGCTGGCAGCATGTGATTTCGTTTGACATGGGTGGCACCAGCACTGATGTGTGCCGCATTGAAGGCGGCATACCCGAGATTCAGTCGGGACGGACCATCGAGGGGTACGTCTGCAGGATGCCTTCGGTGGCGGTTCACACCATCGGGGCGGGAGGCGGCAGCATCGCCTGGGCCGACCAGGGTGGCGCCCTGCGGGTGGGGCCGCAGAGTGCCGGTGCCTCGCCCGGACCCGCCTCCTACGGACACGGGGGCACCGCCCCCACCGTTACCGATGCCAATCTCTTGATGGGTCGCCTGGGTGGAGAGGTACCTCTGGCCAGCGGATTGAGCCTCAACCTGGTGGCGGCCAACCGCGCTATCGCCTCCCTGGCTGCCGAGCTGAACATCGACTCTGAAGCAGTTGTCAGTGGGATCATTCAGGTGGTCGACACTCTCATGGAGCGGGCCATCAGAAGAGTCTCGATCGAACAGGGTTCCGACCCACGGCAAGCCGCCCTGGTTGCATTTGGAGGCGCGGGCGGGCTCCATGCCACTGCTCTTGCGCGGCGTCTCGACATGCCGGCCGTCCTGATCCCACCACATGCCGGCGTGTTCTCGGCGTTGGGGCTCCTTCTCAGCCCTCCCCGTTTCGACCTGGCTCGCACGGTTTTCATGAACGAAGGATCGAGTGAACTGGAAGCGCGGGTAGCCCAATTGGTCGATCTGGCGCGAAAGGGATTTCTCGGCGAAGTGGGCCACGCCCCCGACGCTGTCGGGGTAACGGCCGAATTGAGATACCCGGGCCAGTCCCACGAAACGGCGGTTGCCTATGAACCCGGGGACACGTGGGAGGAACTGAGCAGCCGGTTTCACGAGGCGCACGCGGTCTTGAATGGCTTCGCTCGTCCCGATCTCTCCGTTGAACTCGTGACGCTACGAGTCAGGGTCCTGTCGGAGCCGTCGATGACGTGGTCCGAGCTGACCCTCCCTGCCATCGACGGTCCGGCGCGGCTCGGCGAGCGGATCGGCGCCGACGGAACGGCCATTACGCGCTGGCGACGGGCCGGCCTTGCTCCTGGAGCCGAGGTGGTAGGGCCGGCGGTCATCGAGGAAGACGAGGCCACCACCTGGTTGGGTCGCAACGAGGTTGCTGAGGTCCTCGGCGACGGCACGCTCGGGGTGACGTGGTAATCGATCCGACCACCCGCGAGGTCGCTCGCAACAGGTTTGCGGCCATTGCCGATGAAATGGGAGCGGTGCTGAGGCGTACCTCGCACTCGCCGAACATCAAAGAGCGGGCCGACTGCTCGGTGGCGGTGTTTCTGCCCAATGGCGAGATGTTGGCGCAGGCGGAACACATCCCGGTTCACCTCGGGTCGATGCCCGCCTCCGTGCGAGCCGTTCTCGAACGATTCGATCCCGAACCCGACTTTCAATACGCCGTCAACGACCCCTATGCGGGCGGCACCCATCTCAACGATCTCACCCTGGTCCGGCCTGTGATGGTGGATGGAGAGATGGTTGCCCTGGTGGCCAACCGCGCACACCACGCCGACGTCGGAGGCGAGGCACCAGGGTCGATGCCCGCCGATGCCGTCTACCTGGGTCAAGAGGGCCACGTGGTGTCGCCGATGGCGGCCGTGCAGCGCGGCGTATGGATTGAGGAGTTCATTGATCCCTTCCTGGCTGCGACTCGGACCCCAGCGGAACGCTTGGGTGACCTGGCTGGGCAACTCGGTGCCAACGAGGTGGGAGCGAAGCGCGTTGAGGAGTTGGTGAGGCAGATCGGTCTCGATCGTTTTCGAGAACTTGGTGGAGGGCTGCTCGACTACGGCGAGCAACGCATGCGCGCAGCGCTCATGCGGCTTCCGACCGGCACGTACGAGTTCGTGGACGTGATGGAGTTTGGTGACCTCGACATTGCGATTCAGGTCAGGATCTCGATCGCAGACGGAGAGTTGATGGCAGACTTCGGTGGAACCCATTCCCAAGTGCGTGGAAACATCAACGCGGTCGAAGCGGTCACGCTTTCCTGCCTTTACTACGCGGTTCGAGTTGCTACCGACCCCACCATCCCCGCCAATGGCGGTTGTTATCGACCCCTACAACTGTTGGCGCCATCCGGGACCATCGTCAATGCCAACTCTCCGGCGGCGGTGGCAGCGGGCAATGTTGAGACCAGCCAACGCATTGCAGATGTTCTGCTGGGGGCTCTCGCTCAAGCTGCCCCGGACCGCGTGCCGGCGGCATCACAGGGGACGATGAACAACATCCTGGTCGGCAACGACTCGTTCGCGTACTACGAGACCGTGGCAGGTGGCCAGGGCGGCAGGCCGGGTGCACCAGGACAGTCGGGAATACACACCGGTATGACCAATACTCGCAACACGCCCATCGAGTCGCTCGAGAATCATTACCCCCTGCGGGTTTCCAGATACACGCTCAGGCGCGGCTCCGGCGGTGCCGGCCGTTATCCCGGAGGCGAAGGGGTCGAGCGAGAAATCGAGTTCCTGGCCCCGGCTGTGCTGTCATTGATCGGGGAGCGCCGACGGCACGGACCCTGGGGTCTCGCCGGCGGTGAAGCTGGGGCCGTTGGCGAGGATTGGCTGACCAGGAGGAACGGCGGCATCGAACGCCTCCCCGGCAAAGTCACCACCCCAGTCGAACCGGGCGACCGCCTCCTGGTGCGGACTCCCGGTGGCGGCGGTTGGGGACTCCCCTAACTTCGCTTTTATCACCCAGACCCACCGTTTTCCGACGGGTTTAGGTCGCGAAAGCACCAAGGACGAAGCACAAGGGCCTTCCTATCCACCGTCAGACCAGCCATGTTTGACGGGTGCCACCGGATCGACTTATCAGGTCATTGGCCAGGACCCAATTCGGACTTGTCGCTCGACGTCAGCTAGTCGTCGGGGGTGTGAGCGAGGCAGTCACACGGCGACGTATCACTGCGGGAATGCTCGAGGAAGTGACGCCGCGAGTGTTGAGACTCTGCGGTGTGCCCGGCTCCGACGCACAGCGGTTGATGGCGGCGGTCCTTCACACCGGTTCTGGGGCAATTCTTTCGCACACGACCTCCGCGAGTTGGTGGGGCGTCTCGGGCTTTCGCCTCAACCCCATCCACGCTGCCATCGAACGCAACCAGCACTGGGAAGAAGACAGCCCGGCGGTGGTCCATCACGCCACGATCATTCCAGAGGGCGAGCGGAAGACTTTCAACGGGCTTCCGGTTTGTTCGCCAGCACTGACCATCTTTCAACTGGCCGGAACGATCTCTCCCGATCGGGTAGCGCGTGCTTTGGACAGTGCCTGGTCGCTGCGGCTGCTCGATGGCCTGATCATGTCACGGCTCTTGGAAGAACTGGCCAAGCCAGGACGGAATGGAATCCGGTTGATTCGTGAGCTGCTCAAGGACCGAGGGGAAGACTGGGTTCCTCCTGCGTCCAATGTGGAGCATCGTTTCGACGAAATCATGCGTCGAGCCGGGATCACAACGTTCCGTCGTCAGGTCAATATCGGAGACGAGGAGTTCACGGGCAGGGTCGACTTCCTCGACAGCGAGTTACCACTTGTGGTCGAGGTGCAGAGCGAGCGCTTCCACACCGCTCTCTCTGACAAGGCGAAAGATGCAGCCAGGAGAGCCGCCATGGAGGCTCAGGGACTGCTCGTGGTCGAGGTGTGGGACTTTGAGATATTTCACACGCCCTGGCTCGTGGTCCAGCGCATCAAGGAGGCCCGTAGCCGCCTATTGGCAGCGGTCTGATCCTGCCATCATTGGCGAGGTGACGCTGCTCCCTGGGTCGAGAGCCTCGAGGATCGCTTTCGCGACCCAGACCCGTCGTTTTACGACGGGTCTGGGTGATAAAAGCGCGGTTGGCGCGGTTTCATGAGCCTCGTTGACGATCTCCGCCGGTTGGTGGGCGACCAGCATGTCCTTACCAGTCCGTTGGATCGGCATCTCTACTCAAAAGATGCCGGTGTCTACCGCGGGTCGGCCGAGGTGGTGGTGCTTCCGGCCAACACGTCCGAAGTGGCCGGGGTCGTTCGTATCGCAGGTCGATACGGAGTTCCGCTAGTGGCACGGGGCGCCGGAACCGGTTTGGCCGCCGGGGCGGTTCCCACCGAGGGGGGGATCGTGCTCAGCACGACCAGGATGAATCAGATTGAAGAGATAGATGTCGCCAATCGGACCGCCTGGGTTGGCCCCGGCGTCATCAATCTCGATCTCAGCAGAGCTACCGCCCCGTACGGACTCCATTTCGCCCCCGACCCTTCGTCTCAGTCAGCCTGCACCATCGGAGGCAACGTCGCCAACAATTCGGGAGGGCCCCACTGTCTCGCAGAGGGATCAACCGTGAGTCATGTCCTCGCTCTCGAGGTGGTGCTCGCCGACGGAACCGTCACAAAGGTGGGATCAGAGGCTCCCGACCCGATCGGCCTCGACCTCCGCGGGGTGTTGGTCGGTTCGGAGGGCACCCTGGCCATCGTCACGAAAGCTCTGGTAAAGCTCACCCCCAACGCCCCGGACGTGCGCACCCTGCTCGCCTCGTTCTCTTCGGTGGCCGACGCCGCCGCCACCGTCTCGGGCATCATTGCCGCCGGCATGGTCCCTGCTGCCCTCGAGATGATGGACCAGGCGATGACCCGGGCGGTCGAGAACTGGCTCCACGCCGGGCTCCCCACCCAGGCGGCGGCCATTCTTCTTGCCGAAGTCGTCGGAGAAACAGCCGCAGTCGAGGCCGAGGCGCTTTTGATTCAGGCGATCGCCCGTTCACACCAGGCCGAAGATGTCCGGATCGCCGAGGACGAAGCCGAGCGCGCGCTTCTCTGGAAGGGACGCAAGTCGGCCTTCGGAGCTGTCGCTCAAACAGCTCCGAACTACTACCTCCACGACACCGTCGTCCCCCGCACCCGCCTGGTCGAGACGATGAAACAGGTCTATGGCATCGGCGAGAAATACGGGCTGTCCATGCTGAACGTGTTCCTCGCCGGCGACGGCAACCTCCACCCGTTGATGGCGTTCGACGCCCGTACTCCAGGAATGCTCGAGCGCGTCCAGGCCGCCGCTGACGAACTAGTCGAACTTTGTGTTCGCCAAGGAGGTGTTTTGTCCGGAGAACATGGCATCGGTCGCGAGAAGAGAGACCTGATGCCCTTGATGTTCACCGAGTACGACCTCGACGCCCAGGCCAGGCTCAAGGAAGCGTTCGACCCGACCGGGCTTTTCAACCCTGCCAAGGTCCTCCCGATCGGCGCCCGCTGTTTCGACGCCACCGGCGCCAGACTTCCAGAGGGGGTT
>JAICND010000447.1 GCA_025929005.1 Acidimicrobiia bacterium | reverse complement strand
GGGTCCAGACCTGAACGCCGGCCAGAAGCGCCGCCCATCGGCGAGCCTGATCACCGGTGGTCACCACCCGGATCGGAACGTCCTCGCGCAGCACCTGCTTGTATCGCTCGAGGATCGATCGATGCGGGGAACGATCCAGGTCAAGGTGAAAGAGAATCCCGTGAGCGCTCTCGGCCAGAACGCAACCCTGTCCGCTTAGCAGGGGGCAGGTGGTTTCGCCGGGGCCGTGACATATCACCGCCTGGTGCCCTTCGCCTTCGAGAAAGGCGACTTCCGCCGTTCCTCCCGCGGGGATGTCCACCAAAATCAAGCTCTTCTCGGCCATTGTCGGCCTCCTCTTTCCCCGAGCATGGTGCCGGGCGCGGAGAAACGACAGGGCCTAAAGACTCCTAGTTGTGGGACTTCTGACTGGCCTAGCCGGTGACGTTGAGGGTGGCGGTCATCCCTCCGCCGAAATGCCCTGGAATCGCGCAGATAACTTGGTATGTGCCTGCCGCGGGAGCCGTAAAGGTCAGGGTCTTGGTGGTGCCGGGGTCTACCTCTTCCTCGACGTACACGAAATCGGCCAGCAACTCCTCCTCGGTATCAGGCAAATCGGCCTCGCTGGTGATGTTGACACCGGGTTGGAGAAGTACCCACTCATGTACCACGGTCCCGTTGTTGGTGATATCAATCGAAATCTCCTGATCTGCCGGAACAGTCCAAGACGCCGGGGAAAAGGCGAACTCGGTGGTTGTCACCTGCAAGTCAGTCGACGGCTCACCTCCATTGCCACAGGCGCTGAGCGCCAGTGCGGCGATCGCCAGCGGTACAGCCAGTGTTCGCGGGCTTCGCATCATCAGGGTGCCTCCTTGTCAAGCCCAACCAGTTACCGTACACCGCCAGGGGAAACTGGCAAGGGGCTAAAGACTCTGCTGATTCCGGGATGTCTCCCGCCCGCGCCAGATCTCTTCGGCCCGCTTGAACTCGTGGTAGGCGCGGGATCCGTTGCGATGAAGCCGTTGATAGAACGCTTCCCGATCGAGGTCGCGATATTCGACCTGCTCGGTCAAGTATGGACCCACGGTCCCCGCCAGGGGCCTTCGGGTCCGTCCCTGCATATGACGAGTCAGGAAACCTTCGACATTGGCGGCACTCGTCCAATCGGACTTGTAGAGGATGCGGCCCCCCCGGCCTATCACCCAACTCATATTGGGCAGGAGCCCATATGCGTGGTGGGCAGTTCCGGTCAGGTCGTCGACCAGGATCGGTCGGCGGATGCCGACTTCGTCGCGGAGCAGCCGGGCGCCGGCAAGCTTGTCGTCGAGCGAGGCGTGAGGCCCGACCCTCTCACCGGGGTGAGCCTCGCGGGTGTAGACGAACACCCAGGCGGTATCGGGATGGCGCTCGGATGCTTCGCAAAGCAGAGGACCCTCTGCTGAGCAATATGGTCAGGTGTAGGAGCCGAATTCGATCACCAGGTTCCGGGTCAACCAGAGTTCGGAGAGGCGAACTTCGGCCCCGTCGTCAAGCCGGGTGAGGGCGGCGTCGGGAGCAGGGTCGCCGGCGTGGAGATGGTTGGGAAAAGCAGAGAACTCGATCTGGTCCTCACCAGATTCCACGTATTCGTCGAAGCGGTCGTAGTTGTACCTGGCGGCCATCTTTGGCGATCATAGGTGCGGGGTATGGAGTCGCATCCGTGAGCGGTCACGGCCACAATTTCACAGGTGACGACGGCAACCCTGCGAACGCTGCGCTTTGGAGAGAGGGCCTATCCAATGGTCCTTCCCAGCGCACGCGACCCCCGTCTCCATCTGGCGGCCGTGATCATCTCGATCCACATCCTCGGGCAAACCGTGCTCGGGTTCCGGGTGACAGTTCCCCAGATCCTCGCCGCCATCATGACCTGTTTCGTAATGGAGGTGGCGATCACTTTCCGTCGCACACGCGAGCTCGTGTGGCCGGCCAGCGCCATGTTGACCGGGAGCGGGGTTGGCCTCATCTTCCGGATCGTGGGCACCGAAGCGGGCGATCCCTGGGGCTGGGACGGATGGCATTTGTTCGCCCTCGTGGCTGGTTTCTCACTCCTCACCAAGTACCTGATTCGCCAGGGCGGCACGCACGTGTTCAACCCCTCCAACGTTGGACTGGTGGTGGCATTCCTGGTCTTGGGGAGCTCCCG
>JAICND010000491.1 GCA_025929005.1 Acidimicrobiia bacterium | reverse complement strand
ATAACACTCCTATGCAGGTCGAGTTGATCAACCCGATCGCGATGGATGAGGGTCTCCGGTTCGCTATCCGGGAAGGCGGCCGCACCGTCGGCGCCGGCCGAGTAATCAAAATCCTCAAATAGACCAGCGAAACGAGCGTAAGAAAAAGTGGCAGAGCAGAAGATTCGAATCCGGTTGAAGGCGTACGACCACCAGGTCGTAGACGAGTCTTCGCGCAAGATCGCAGAGACGGTCATCCGGACCCAGGCCAAAATCCGGGGTCCGATACCGCTGCCCACTGAGATCCATCGCTACTGCGTGATCAGAGGGCCCCATGTCGACAAGGACTCTCGCGAGCACTTCGAGATGCGGATCCACAAGCGTCTCATCGACATACTCGATCCCACGCCAAAAACGGTGGACTCGCTCATGCGCCTCGACCTCCCTGCCGGGGTGGAAGTGGAGATAAAACTGTGAACGCGATTCTCGGAGAGAAACTGGGAATGACCCAGATCTTCGACGACCAGGCTCGGGCTATTCCCGTCACCGTGATCAAGGCCGGGCCATGCCAGATCGTCCAGATCAAGAGCCCCGACATCGACGGCTATTCGGCGGTGCAACTCGCCTTTGGTGAAATAAAACCAGCCCGGGTGACCGAACCCGTCAAGGGTCACTTCGAAAAGGCCGGAGTCGCGCCCACCCGTCACCTGGTGGAAGTCCGGGTCGACGACACCGCTCCTTACACGGTCGGCCAGGAGATCAACATCGCCGATGTCTTTGCAAAGGGCGTACTGGCCGACGTGACTGGCATCTCCAAGGGCAAGGGTTTCCAGGGCGTGATGAAGCGCCACAACTTCGCCGGACAGGGTGCGGCCCACGGAAACCACAAGAAGCATCGAGCTCCCGGTTCCATCGGCGCCTGCGCCACTCCCTCCCGTGTCTTTAAAGGCACCCGGATGGCCGGGCGCATGGGCGGCGACAAGGTCACCACTCTCAATCTGAAAGTCGTCGAGATCAACTCCGAGCACAATCTCTTGCTATTGATGGGAGCGGTGCCAGGTCCGAACGGGTCACTGGTCCTGATTCGAGAGGCGGTCAAGGCGGGATGAGCGACGTCAAGGCACCTCTCTACAGCTCCGACGGCACTCCGCTGGGTGACATTGACCTCGATCCGGAAGTATTCGGGATCGAGCCCAACCGGGCTGTCCTCCACCAGGTCATCACCGCGCAGCTGGCCGGGGCGAGGGCGGGTACGCACAAGACCAAGACCCGGGCCGAGGTCCGTGGCGGAGGCGCCAAGCCGTGGCGCCAAAAGGGAACCGGCCGGGCTCGCCACGGTTCGATCCGCTCTCCAATCTGGCGGGGCGGAGGCGTTGCCCACGGTCCGGAACCTCGCGATTACAGCCAGCGGACTCCCAAGAAGATGAAGCGTCTCGCATTGCGGTCGGCGTTGTCAGCCCGCGCTTCGGAAGGATCGGTCATTGTGATCGATTCCTTCGTCTGGGGAACCCCCCGGACCAAAGACGCCACCTCGTTGTTGGCGGCCATCGGCTCCAGCGGGAAAACCCTTCTGGTCGTAACCAGGGCCGACGTAACTCCCCAGCTCTCCTTCCGCAACCTGCCCCAGGTCCTGATCGTCGAGCCAAGCCACGTCACCGCCTACGACGTCCTCTGGGCCGGCCAGATCATCTTTACCTCCCAGACGGTGCGACAGGTAGCAGGACAGACTGCCTTTGAGGTGTCGAAGTCCGACTTCGTGAAGGAGGAGGCGTGACGAAGAACCCTCGCGACATCATCGTCGCCCCCGTCGTCTCCGAGAAGT
>JAICND010000269.1 GCA_025929005.1 Acidimicrobiia bacterium | reverse complement strand
GTCATGAGGTGACGGTCTTCGAGGCTCTTCACGAACTGGGCGGCGTTCTTGTCTACGGGATTCCCGAATACCGCCTTCCCAAGGCGGTTGTGGCCGCTGAAATCGAGCGGCTGTCCGAACTCGGAGTTGGGTTCGTCACCAATGCGCCTATCGGTCTGGCAGAGACGTTGGACGAACTACTGGAAGGGTTTGATGCAATATTCGTCGGCGTTGGCGCCGGTCTTCCCAGCTTCCTGGGGATCGAAGGCGAGCACCTGATCGGGGTGTATTCAGCCAACGAGTTCCTCACCCGGGTGAACCTCATGCGGGCGTATCTCGACGGTGCAGCAACACCCATCCACCCTGTCAGTGGCAAGCGCGTGGCTGTCATAGGTGGTGGCAATACCGCCCTCGATGCGGTGCGGACTGCGCTCCGGCTGGGCGCTGCTGATGCTGTCATCGTGTACCGGCGAACCGAGGCCGAAATGCCGGCACGTAGCGAGGAGATACGCCACGCCCGCGAGGAAGGCGTCAGGTTTGAGTTCCTCACCTCTCCGATCGGATTCGCTGGCGGTGCCGACGGCCGCCTCCAGTCGATGCGGGTGGTTCGCATGGAACTAGGCCCGCCCGATGACCAGGGGCGACCCCGTCCGGTGCCCGTAGCGGGAAGTGAGGTCGACCTTCCGGTCGACGTGGTCATCGTCGCTGCAGGCAATGCCCCCAACCCTCTGCTGCGAAAGAACACCCCGTCGCTTCGACACGGATCCCGGGGAACGATCGAAGCCGACGCTCGAACGGGACGGACTTCCATGAAGGGAGTTTTCGCCGGAGGCGACATCGTCACCGGCGGCGCCACCGTCATTCTGGCGATGGGGGCAGGTCGCCGTGCTGCGGCCTCAATTAATGAGTATCTGCAAACCGGAGCCTGGGAGCCGGTGCCAATTCCCTTAGCGGACTGACTCAACGAGTTCGGCGAACTTCTCCCAGCTCAGGCTGATCGCCGACTGTTTGTTGGCAGGCAGCCAGTCGATGGTTCCTTTGCTGATATGGAGTTCGCCGAGCTTGGCACCGTCGCTTCTGATCGTGAAGCGAACGTCCTTGTGCAGGACAACCTTGGCAGGTAGCTCGACCTCAATGACGTGTGTTGCCATGCCGCCTCTCCTCACGGTTCATCGTATGGATTGAAGCCGACTTGCCAGTATCTATGGAAGAGGAAGGTCACGCTCGGTTATGACGACGATCTCCACCCTGCGGTTGAGCTGGCGCCCATCCGGGTTGTCCTGGCCGTCGGGGTCGGTGTTGGGAGCTATCGGCTCGTCGGCTCCGCGGCCCTCCGCAGTTAGCCGACCGGCCGGAATGGAATGTTCTGTTATCAGTGTCTCAACAACGCTGTTCGCCCGGTCCTCAGACAACCGCTGATTGTAGGAAGCACTGCCGATCGAATCGGTGTGACCGATGACGATTACGGCGTCGCCTTCGAAATAGCGCAGCACATCGGCGATGAGAGTCAGCGCCGGCGCGGCGTCGGCTCTGAGCTGGCTGCTGTTGAAGTCGAACAGGATGCTGTCGGGCAAAGTGAGCCGGAAGCCGCCGTCGACCTCGGTGGCTCCAAACTGAGTGAGGGTTTGCGTGATCTGTTCAACTTCGGAGCTAGCGAGAACGTCGTCGGCCAGCCAGCTGCGATCGGCCACCGCAAAGACCCGTGGGGCAGCGGCCTGGGGTGGTGGGGCAGAAGACCGCACCAGGGGGTACGGCCCCATGCTGAGAGACGGTGAGGTGGGATCATTGGCTGTGCCACCGGCATTGAACAAGAGCAAGACCTGGGCGGCTGAATCCGAGATCCGGCCCGAGAAGGCAAAGGTTCCCTCGAGCGTGGTGCCCCGGTCCAGGATCAGTTGCGGGTTATCGGTGGGAGCCACCAGGGGGTAGCGGGTCTCCTGGTCGTCGGCAAGCATCGTCGGGCGAGATGCAAGAGCCACCTGGTTGGCCCCAAGGTTGGAGATGACGAGGTTGGCACTGACCGCCTGGTTCGTGAAGGTCAGGGTCCCGACCGTGACCCTGACCTGATTGGGAACCTCAGACACGGCCTGGATCAGCAAGGGGTCGGGCAGCGGCGCCAAAGACGCTTCGCCCCCGAGCGGGATTCCTTCCACGATGAGTCTGGGATACACGACAAGGGCGTCGCCGGTATCGCCACCGATGCCGGCGTTGAGACCGAGACCCAGGCTCGTGGCGTCAGGGTGGATCCGTCCGGCGAAGGAAAGAACACCGCTGCGAGCAGAGCCGCCCGGCACGACGATCGACCCTTGTTGTTCTGGGAGCACGATCGGGTAACGGTTGTCGAGATCGTCAACCAACAGGCTTGGTGCAATTGTCGGCGCAATCGAGGCGTCGATCTGACCCGGGTTGGCGATGCGAACCCAGACTCCTATGCGGTTGTGGGTGAAGTTGATGCCCTCGATCTGAAGCTCCACACCACTTGGGGCACCGGCAGTCCGCAGCAGCGCAACCGACTCCGGAAGGACGGGCCGGGTGGCCGCCGGGTCGAGTGTGATGGGACCCACCTCAATGGTCGGAGAACTCGAGGACGGGTCTGACCGCGACGAGCCTCCACCGGTGTTCAAGGTCAGGGTTACGGAATTCGGGTTGGCGAGCGGTGCGAATCGAAGAACGACCTCGAGCTCGCCTCCAGGGGGAATCTGGTCTGGAGGAAGACCTTCGATCAGACGCGCCACCTCGTCGGTGTCGGCCCGCAGCTCAGTGGACCCCCGATCAAGGCTTATCCCGTACGACGAACCGTTGGTGATGCTGGAAGTGACAACGACCGAGTCCGGGAGCAATTCGATCCGGTCGATTCTCAGTTGCACGCCATTTGGATGTGCGGCCACCGCGAGCATTTCGAATACCTGCGGGCCTGATGAGGAGGCGGCTACCTCTGTTGTGGGAACCGCAATGGTGGTGGTGCTCGTCTCGGCGATGGGCTGACACGCAGCAATCGACACTGCGAGAAGACCACCCGTCAGGAATTTGGACATTCGCAAGGCTTGAGCTGTATCGGCACATCGGGCTCCCACTCTGAGCCCCATTCAGCTTGTCCTGTCAGCCCGTCCCCCCGATACGATACCGCAGATGCCAAATGAGCATCTCCAGCGAATCTTTCGCCACAATCGATGGGCCAACAGCCTGATCATGGAGGCCTGCCGAAACCTGACGGACGATCAGCTGCGCGTCAGTGTGCTGGGGACTTATGGTGAGTTGGGTGCCACCCTCGCCCATCTGGCGGCAGGCGAGGCGGGTTACGTTTGGCGCTTCGACCAGGATCCGGATCGATTCCAGTGGGAGGACGACGGCCCGGTTCCGCCGGTGGCGACGCTGGCCAGTGTCCTCGAACAGACCGGACTGCGCTTCGTGGAGCTCGCCGCCACAACC
>JAICND010000413.1 GCA_025929005.1 Acidimicrobiia bacterium | reverse complement strand
TGATCGCCTGAACCAGCAGTTCCACTGCTAAGCCAGCGGTGAGACCGTCAAGAGCGGTGGCCTTGACGCAGTAGTCGGTGGCTAGGCCGACCACGACGATCCTCTCCACCCCGGCGGCGCCGAGAATGTCAGCGAGGTCGGTTGGCGTGGTTTCTTTGGTCACCGGATCTTGCATGGTGAAACCCGAGTAGCCATCTTCTCCGTTGGAGCCCTTGCGGACTACCGGGCCTTCGATCACGAGATCGGGATGGAACTCGGCTCCCCAAGTGTCGCCAACGCAATGCACCGGCCAGATCCCGCCGTCTTTGGCGAAGTGGGGGGTGGACTCGGGGTGCCAGTCGGCGGTGTACGCGATTTGAGCACCCGCCTCCTTGGCATGGGCGATCTCCTCGTTAATGACCTGCACCACTTCTTCGCCGCCTTTGACGTAGAGATTTCCATCGGGGTCGGCGAAGTCGTTCTGGACATCGACGATCACCAGTGCAGTCGCGGGGTCATAAGTGACTACTCCCATGTCGTCATCGTAAGCGTCTGATGCGAGTCGGCGCCCCTCGGGCTAACCACATGCCTAATCACGTGCGTATCGAGATCAGTCCCGCCCGGCTCACCTTTTCTCGGCACTTTGGGGCTTCAAGTGCCAAGCGTTTGTGGCTAGCTTCTAGCGCTGAGGGAAAGGGAAAGAGTGCGCAGATCTCTGCCGACCGTATTGGTGATGGCGCTGTTGTTGATGCTGGCACCCACGGCGGTGGCCGCTCCACCATTGGAGAGGGTCATCGTCGTGCTCAAGGAGGGATCTGACCCACCGTCCCAAGTCGGTCGGGAGCTGGCCAGGCTTCATGGTGGCTCGATCGGATTCGTTTACGAGAACGCCATCAGCGGTTTCTCACTGTCAGTGCCTGCGGCAGCTCTGGTCGGTATCAGGAAGAACCCCCAGGTCGCGTACGTCGCGGAGGACGTCGAGGTTTTTGCGACCGGTACCCAGCCGGTGCCCACCGGGGTAAACCGAGTCGACGCCGACGCCAATCCACCGGCCGGTTCTCAGGTCGGCGTCGACGTCGCCATCATCGACACCGGGGTTTTCATCGGTCACCCGGACCTAAACCTGCGTTACGTGACCGACTGCACATCGGCGTTCTTCTATCCCATGTTTGGGGGGTGTTCGGCCTCTGGCAACCATCAGGATGAGAATGGCCACGGTACCCATGTGGCCGGGATCGCGGGCGCCTACGACAACGACATCGGCACCATCGGCACGGCCCCGGGTGCCACGCTCTGGTCGCTCAAGGCTCTCAATGCTGATGGCTCCGGTTTTCTGGGTTCGATCATTGCTGCAATCGACTTGATTGCCGCCCACTCGACCGAAATCGAAGTTGCCAACATGAGTTTTGGCTTCGAAGGCTCGAACCAGGCTCTCGACGATGCCCTCACCAACGTCGTTGGGCGAGGGGTTGTGTTCGTGGCCGCGGCCGGTAACAGCGCTTCGGACGCGTCGACTTTCAGCCCCGCCAAACATCCTGATGTGATCGCGGTGTCGGCCCTGGCCGACTTTGACGGTCTCCCGGGAGGTCTCGGTGCGGAGACCTGCCGCCCCGACGTCGATGACACGCTGGCGGACTTCTCAAGCTTTGGCGCCATCGTTGATATCGCCGCTCCCGGGGTTTGTATCTACTCCACATATCTCAACGACGGTTATGCAGTCCTCAGCGGGACGAGCATGGCTGCCCCGTTTGTCACCGGCGCCGTCGCCCGTCTGATTGCCCAGACCGGTCAGAAACCGACCACCCGGGCCGGGGTCATCGCCATCCGGGACGCCCTGATCAACGCGGGTTCACCGCAGTCGTCGGCTTGTGGTTTTAGCGGCGACACTGATGGCATCGCCGAGCCCCTGCTCTTTCTCAACTCCGCCCTTTTCGGTGGGAACGGGACCTGTGGTGGCAGCAGTGAACCACCTCCCAACGCCGCGCCAGTGGCCGCCTTCACCGAAAACTGCAATGGGCTGAGCTGCAGCTTTGTCGACGGCTCGACAGATGACGGCACCATCGTCTCCTGGAGTTGGGAATTTGGAGACGGCGCAATCTCGACCGCCCAGAACCCGACCAACGACTACGCGGCAGACGGAACGTACACGGTGACATTGACCGTCACCGACGACGAAGGACTCACAGACTCCGAGACGCATGCAGTTTTAGTGTCGACCCCGCCCCCCAACCAACCTCCTACGGCCAACTTCACTTACTCGTGCAATGGCCTTAGTTGCAGCTTCACGGATGCCTCAACCGATCCTGACGGGCCGATCGTCTCGTGGAGCTGGAACTTCGGCGACGGATCGACTTCCACCGCTCAGAGCCCAAGCCGTACATACGCCGCTGGCGGCACCTACACGGTGTCGCTGCAGGTTTCTGATGGCAGTGCCGTCAACCAGACCTCGAAATCGGTGACGGTCACCGCGCCGGTA
>JAICND010000060.1 GCA_025929005.1 Acidimicrobiia bacterium | reverse complement strand
CTTGGGCCACCCGCAATTGCAGGCTCCGGCTTAGGACCGGTTGGTCTGATCCTGTCGCATACAGCCGCAGCCTCGCCTGGGTGCTCCCGATCGGGGGCGGCACCACCAGGTGGTAGGTCTTCTCTCCCCCAGCCGGGACTTCGACCGGCACCATGATCAGGCTGGCGGTCTGGCGCACCTCCAGGTTGCCGGCGAAGAGAACGTCGGCCGAAATCGTCACGGCGAGGTCGACGGGTCCGCGACCGTCGACGTAGTTGGCGAGGCCAGCGGAGGCCTCCATCGTGATGGGGCCATCAGGTTCGGTGGTCTGGGCGAGCGTCGTCGCTGTCAACGAGGTGGAAACACTCAGGGCGAAGCCAGCAGACAGCACAAGCGCCAGGCGGGATCGCACGGACTTAAGACGCTTGCGCAGTTGCTTGGGTTCCAGGCCGCTCCACAAAAGTGGTCGCACCTTTGTGGCTTACTTCTTGGACCGTTGGTAATAGGGGTCGGAGCCGGCCGCATGATCGGTGACGTCGACTACTTCCGAGATCTCGGGGATCGCCTCCAGCAGGATCCGCTCGATCCCCTGCTTGAGTGTGACCTGCGCCATGCCACAGCCCTGGCAGCCACCGGCCAGTTTGAGATAGGCGGTGGATCCGTCGACTGAGACGAGTTCGGCTCGGCCTCCATGAGCGGCAATCGCCGGGTTGACGGACTCCGCCAGGACCTGGACGATCTGATCGGCCAGCGGACCCTCGAGGTCACCTTGGGGAATCGCCATGGCAGGGCTGGACATGGCCGCGGGCCGATTGGGATTGTCCAGGGCAAGACCGGCGTCATTGAGGCTCAGCGCCGAGCCCGAGAGACTGACCACGTCTTTGACCGGGATGATGACCGCCAGGTCCCCGTGCCGCTCAACCACATGCTCTCCAGTGGCGTCGGAAACAGGAGTAAATGCGAGCTCGTATGCGAACTGCCCATGGCGCACACCGGTCACCTCGAGCAGCAGCCCGATCTCTCCCTCGCCGGGCTCCTGATCGCGCAACTGCACAATCATCGCCTGGGCCTCGGGCGAGATCTTGATGACATGATCGTCCATGGCTGGAAGGGTAGCCGGGAGCCGGTTATTCCCCACTAGCCGTTAGCGTCGCCCCAGTGGCCAGGGTGCTTCTAATCCTTCCGACATCGTCGTACCGAGTTGCCGATTTCCTCGAGGCCGCTGAGGGGTTGGGGGTTGAGGTCGCGGTGGCCTCAGAGGAACAACTGCCGCTTTCTGGCCTCGACCGATTTCTGCTGGTCGACCTCGACAAGGTGCAAGAGGCAGCCGAAGCCGTGGTCGCTCTCGCTGTGACCACCCCCGTCGACGCGGTGATTCCGGTTGATGATCGCGGGGTTGTGGTGGCGGCGCTGGCGGCCGAACAACTTGGTCTCGCCCACAACCCTCCCTGGGCCGCCGCCGCTACCCGCAACAAAGTGTCGATGCGGAGAGCCCTGGAGAAAGCCGAGGTGCCCCAGCCGACATTCCGAGTCCTGGGACCCAACGATGACCCGGCCGCGTTGGCGCGGGAAGTGGGCTTTCCGCTGGTCGTCAAACCGTTGTCGCTGTCGGGCAGCCGGGGGGTGATCCGGGTTGATGCTCCGGGCGACGTGGCGGACGTCGCCGAACGGGTCCGCCAGATCAACGCCGTCGCCTGTCGCGACCCCTCCGAGCCGCTCCTTTTGGAGGCGTTCGTTCCGGGTCCGGAACTGGCAGTGGAAGGAATGTTGTCCGGAGGGCGTTTGGATGTGCTCGCCATCTTCGACAAGCCCCAACCTCTCGAGGGGCCCTACTTCGAAGAGACCATCTACGTCACACCAAGTCGCGTTCATCCTGAGATCATCGAGGAGGTGGTTCGGATCACAGCGGCGGCAACCGCGGGTCTGGGACTGATCGAAGGTCCGATCCACGCCGAGCTACGAGTCACGGACGGTCGGCCGCGGGTGATCGAGGTGGCAGCCCGATCAATAGGCGGTATTTGCGGACGGAGCCTCAAGTTCGGGCTTCTGGGTACCTCGCTGGAAACCTTGATCCTGCGTCACGCCCTCGGTCGTCCGGTTCACCATCCTGATGTCGACCGCGGAGCTTCGGGCGTGATGATGCTCCCGATTCCCGGCCCGGGAGTCCTACGAGCAGTCGAGGGCATCGAAGCGGCCACAGCGGTGGCAGGGATTCGCTCAATCGAGATCACTGCCCCGCCCGGGACCTATCTCCGTCCGGTCCCCGACGCCGACCGATACCTAGGCTTCATGTTCGCATCAGGCGCGACTCCCGAGGATGTCACCGCCGCCCTGCTGGAAGCCCACCAGCACCTCCGCGTCGACATCGCCGCTACAGCGCCAGAACTCCCTGAATCGCTTCCATCCGTCGCACCCGGTCCATCGTGACTGCACTCGATCCGTCCAGCAGCGACCGAGTCTCTTCCAGAACCTCGCCGATCGGAAAGAGCCTTATCCACGCATCGGAGGTCGCTTCGCCCCGATTGGTCAGGTTCCAGCCGGTCATGAGATCGGTCCGTCCCTTAAGGGCAGCGTCGACGGCCACCAATCCGAACCTGCCTGCCAACAGCCGGTCACGGAAGCTGGGGTTGCCGCCCCGAATCAGGTGACCCAGGACGGTGCTCCTGACCTCGATGTTGGTCCCCGGTCCCAAACGGGCCAGCACTTCCTGCACCAGTTCGTGGCTCGGGATCGGAACTCCTTCCGACTTGATGATCAGGACCCGGGTCTTGTCGCGGGTGACGTCGAAGCTCTTGACGATGCAGTCGGTCACGGATTGGATCACCTCCTCCCGGCTTCGTTGCTGCTCGGGCAAGAGAACTCCGTCGGCAGCGGCGGCGACGGCCGAAGCCATGGCCAGATAGCCAGAGTGACGGCCCATTACCTCGACGATGAAGGCGCGGTGGTGGCTGCGGGCGGTGTCCGTAATGCGGTCGCATGCCTCAATGATGGTGTTGAGGGCGGAGTCGACCCCGAGTGCTTCCCTCGTGAGACCGATGTCGTTGTCTATTGACGCCGGGATGCCAATGATGGGCACGTCGCATTCGGCGGCGAGGGCATGGGCGCCAGCCATGGAACCGTTGCCTCCGATGACGAGCAGTCCGGTAATCGAGTATTTTTCGAGTTGAGCGGCGGCCTGGGCCCGGCCCTCCCGGCTGAGGAACCGCGCACAGCGCGATGATCCAAGGGTGGTCCCACCCAGACTTCCCATCGCCTCGACCTCTGCCGTGGGGGTCAACAGTCCGCTCTGACCGTTGCGGGCTATTTGGCGAGTCAGGGGTCGGAGTTCACCGTCGATGAGGCCGTCGTAGCCCATTTCGACACCCCACACCGGGATGCTGCGGGCAGCCGCCACTTTGGTCACTGCCCTGATGGCAGCATTCATTCCCGGGGCATCCCCTCCCGACGTGAGAACTGCCAGTGCCGGCAAAGCTTGCGACTCCTTTCCTCATCAACGCTAGACGTCCTACGAGGGGCCCACGCGTTCGCGACCGCCTGTCCCTAGGATCGATAGCTGATGCGCTGGCGACCGCCAATGCCGAATCCCTGGCCGATCACCACACTGGCAATCGGTCTGGTCGCGGCGGCTTGTTCGTCATCATCGACGCTCGGACCGCTGCTGGTGCAGAGCGCCCAGGGCGGAGTGAGTGCGGTGGGGTTGGATGGCAGCGCGTCGCCACTGTTGGAAGAGACGCCAGGAGTTCAAGTGCGTCAGCCCACCTGGTCGCCGGACGGTCGGTTGGCAGTGTGGACCGAACTCGAACCGGCGGCCATGACTGCCTCGATCGCGATGGGGGACGAGACCAATCAGCGGAGGATCGAGGTACCCACCGCCCCCTTCTACTACTCGTGGAGTCCCGAGGGCGACCGAGTGGCGTATCTGGGCAATGCTCCCGAAGGACAGGGGGTAGCGCTGGGCATGGTCGAGGTGGCGAATGGCGCAGCCACTCTCGTCGACGGAGGGGCACCGTATTACTTCGACTGGCAGCCGGACGGAGAACGTCTGGCGATCCACGTGGCCGGACGGGTCCTGGCTTTCCTCGCCATTGACGGCACCCGCACGGAGATCCCCATCACCACCGGGAGATTCCAGGCGCCTGCCTTCCTACCGGATGGCCGCCTCGTCATTCTGACGGGCGGACCTCCCCAGTCCTTGAGTGTGATCGACGGATCCGGTGAGATCACCAACCTTGCGCCGGTGGACGGCGTGAGCATGTTTGTGCCTACTTCGGCCGGTGACCGGATTGCTTATACGGATGTCTCTGTCGAGGATGGCCGCGGCGAGTTACGCACCGTGTCCACATCGGGTGGTGAGCCACAGGTGGTCGACCCGGGACCTGTCGCAGGGTTCGCCTGGGATACCACAGGAACCAGGCTGCTCTACTTCACAGTCGATCTCGAGGCCCAGGAGCTGATTCCGAACGTTTGGGATGGAACCGAGATCACCAGGTACCCGGGGTTCTCGCCGAGCGCTACCTTCCTAACCGAGTACCTCCCATTCTGGGATCAATACAGCCGCAGCCTGACCCTGTGGTCACCCGAGGGTGACGCCTTCGTGATTCCCAATGCCTCTGATCGCATACTCGTTCAGCGCCTCGAGGAAGAATCCCCTGCCGATGTGGGGCCGGGCGTCTTCGCCACCTGGGGCGGTTGAGCACACAGAAAGGAAAGGGAAGTTGACAGCAACCGTGACGCCTTCGGATCTCTGGTCGCTAGCGAGAGTCGGACCGCCGGCGATCGATGGCGACACAGGAGTGGTGGTTCCCGTCACCACCTACGACGTGACCGACAACGTCGGCCGCGGACGGATCTGGCACGTTGGCCGCGACGGTCAAACGACTCCCGCAACGAGCGATGAGGCGAACGCCAGCCGCCCTGTGGTCTCCCCTGACGGCAAGCGTTTGGCGTACGTCGTCGCACAGGAGGGAGGCACGAAACAAATTTTCGTCTCCGAGCGGGACGAATCCGAGCCCACGCAGGTCACGACTCTTCCTTTGGGAGTGCTGGGAGCCAAGTGGCTGCCGGACAGTTCTGGCCTGTTGGTACTAGCCAACCTGTTCAAGGGGCACCTCACGATCGATGCCTCCACCGAGGAGTCAGAGAGGCGCAAGGATGCCAAATACGTTGTCCATGTGACCGATGACGCGATTTACCGGTATTGGGACATGTGGCTCACCACCGGTGAGGTTCCCCATCTCTTCCATCTGGACCTCGCCGCCGGCTCCATCCGCGACCTGACGCCCGACTCCGAACGCTGGTGGGCGTTTCCCAATACTGACGATCCCCTGGCGGACCTCGACATCTCCCCCGACGGAGCCCGCGTGGCTTTTGTCGCTGACTCCTCGCTACCGCCCCACCGGCAAGTCAAGCGATCACTCTTTATGGTCGATCTTTCGACCGGCCACGAGACCGACCTCACCCCCGCCTGGGCTGCCCACACCAAGCGACCCCGCTTCTCCCCTGATGGAGCCCGGCTCGCCTTTGGCTACCAGGTCATGATCGACTTCTACGGGGACCGGGTTCGGCTGGCGATGCTCGATCTCGCCACTGGCACCGCCGAGCAGCTGACCGAAAACTGGGATCGCTCGGCCGACGAGTGGGAATTCGACGGACGCGGCGACCTGATCTTTGTGGCAGAGGATCGTGGGCGCCAGCACCTGTACCGATTGGCGAGCGGTGACCCAACCCCGGTGGTGTTATCGCAGGGAGGCACCCTCAGCGGCCCGGCCGTGGCGCCCGATGGAACCGTGTATCTACTCCACCACGATCTCACCTCTCCACCCGAGGTCGTGCGCCTGGGCGAACATGGTGAGCTGGCCCCGGTGTCGGACTTCGCTCGCTCGAAAACTGCCGAAGTGACGTGGGGCCGGATCGAAGAACTGTCCGTCCCCGGTGCCGACGAGGACCCAATTCAGGTGCTCCTCATCCATCCTCCCGGGGGAGGTGAAGGGTTGCCCCTGGTTCATCTGATCCACGGCGGACCCCACGGAGTGTTCGGTGACGGGTGGCAATGGCGATGGCACGCCCAATCCTTTGCGGCCCGCGGCTACCTGGTCGCCATGGTCAATTTCCACGGCTCGAGTTCGTTCGGCCAGGACTTCGCCATGTCCATCCACGGTGGCTGGGGCGACCGGCCTTATCGCGACATCGAGGCCGTCACCGACCATCTCATCGGAACTGGACTGGTCGATGAGAAGAGGATGGCGATAGCCGGCGGTTCATATGGCGGCTATCTGGTTTCATTCATCACCGGCCAGACATCCCGCTACGCATGTGCGGTCGCCCACGCCGCCGTCACCAACCTGGGGGGGATGTACGCCTCCGATGTCACCTCCGGCCGGGCCCGCGCCTATGGAGCTGAGATCTGGGAGGATCGGGCGGCGGTGGAGCGGTACAGCCCTTCGTCACATGCCTCCGGTTATGCCACTCCCACTCTCGTCATCGTCTCTGAACGCGACTACCGGGTGCCGGCCACCCAGGGGCTCGAGTTCTACGGCGTTCTCAAAGCCAAGGGGGTTCCCGCCCGTCTGCTCTACTACCCGGCAGAGAATCACTGGATCCTGTCACCGCAGGCGAGCCTCCACTGGTATGACCAGGTTTTCTCATGGCTCGACCTCTACTTGAAGCCTTGATTCCCATCGCTCCAGAGCCTCAACGTTCACTTCATCTTCAAGCCTTACCCGCGCTAGCGCCAGTAAGACGATTTTGTCATTTGGGGCCGTGTACGAAGCCGTCGTGATCCTGGCCGGAGGGGCCGCTCCCCCCGCCTGGCTGGCCGGTGAGCTGCCGTCCCGGTTGTTTGTGATCGCGGCGGACTCCGGTCTTGACCACGCCCGCCGGCTGGGTCTCGAAGTGAATTTGATCGTGGGTGATCTCGACTCGGTTAATGCGGACGTGTTAGCGAGTTACCCGGACGTTCGGGTCGAGCGCCACTCCCCTGACAAGGACCAGACCGACCTCGAGCTCGCCCTCGATGCCGCCTCCGAAATCGACGCCGCTCAGGTCATCGTGGTGGGAGGATCTGGAGGGCGCATTGATCACCTCCTTGCCAACGCTGCCCTCATCACCTCAGACCGGTTTGCCGGCCTGGAACTTTCCTGGTTGACGGCTGAGGGGCGCTCGCATGTGGTGCGATCGGCGCTGACGATCCATGGCACCGCGGGCGATCTCGTCTCGCTGATTCCTTACGGCGGCCCCGCCGTCGGCGCAACCACCACGGGGCTGCGCTGGCCGTTGGTGGCCGAGGTCCTTCCTTCTGGCACCACGCGGGGCATCTCCAACGAGATGACAGGGCCTGTCGCCAGGGTGAGCCTGACCGAGGGTGTGCTGTTGGTAACCCACATTCCGTCCGACCTGGGGTAATCGCATGGCAGCCAATCCCTTGGCCCGGCTAAGCCGACTATGTCTCGCTTTACCTGAGACGACGGAGCGGTTGAGCCATGGTGAACCGACGTGGTTTGTACGCGGCCAGAAGACCTTCGTCACCTACGCCAACCATCATCACGACGATCGCCTCGCCTTCTGGTGCGCGGCGCCTCCCGGGTCACAACAGTCGATGGTGGCGTCGAACCCGGAACGCTTCTTCGTGCCTCCCTATGTCGGACATCGGGGCTGGTTGGG
>JAICND010000534.1 GCA_025929005.1 Acidimicrobiia bacterium | reverse complement strand
TCGCGAGCCACCACAGCACGAGTTTCCAGCCACCCCAGCAGCGTCGTCAGTAGCTGGGGGCGGACGTCGGTGTAGCGAGCAGCTTCGCGGAGCCGGCCACCGATGATGGCAGCGTCGTTGACGATCCCCAGGGTGTCCTGGATCGAGGTCATTGCTTTCACAAATCCATTGACACGTTTGCCGAACACCGGTCTGAGCACTTCGGCACCGTACCGGCAACGCTTGGCGTTGATGCGGACCATGTGGAGGTGGTGGTCAGCAGGAGCCTTGAAGTAGTCAGCGACGGCCTTGTCAAGGCTCTTCCAGGGGTCGGCCATCAGGCCCGGCATGACCTTGCGGGCAGGTCGGGAGGCAGCTCCGGTCATCGGCATCGACTCCCGAGCCTCCCTGAGAAACGATTCCATGGTGTCGTGGCCAGGCCCATCGAGCAGCTTGAGCAGCCTTTCGCGGTTGTGTTTTTGTTCTTCATCGAACAGATCGAAAAGGGGACGGGCCTCGATGGGTGACAATCCCGGCAGCTGATCGATGGCCGCCGCCAACGTCATCTGGACGACGTCGTTGTCACGCAGTTCTCCCAGCGGGACCGATAGCCGCTTGGCCGCAGCGAGGAGATCGGCACTGGAGGCGTCGTCAACCAGCGCTGCAAAGGTGCGGAGGTCACAGCGGAGCCGTCGCAGCCCGACCCGGGTCCGGTGGATGGCTTCGGAGGCGGCCGGGTCATCAGGGAGGCGGAGCAAGGGCAACTGCTGGAGGACCTGGTCGATGGACCGGGTGATGGCTGCCTGCACCACTTGATGGGCTTGGCTCGAACGACCGATCCGCGGGGTTGAGGAGTCCTCGGGCGGGGCGATCTGAACCCCTTCAGGCCATCCGATCCACAGAGTTGAACGGGCGGTCGGGCGGCTAACCAGCACCCAAAAGGGCGTCGTCACCCAAATAACATACCTGTAACTAGGCAATCACCCGTGTTTTGGGCAATTGCGTCTTGGGCCTGGAAGGAAGCCCCGCCGTGGAGGCTATTCGGACTGGCTCAGGATGCGAGTGGCGATCTCCTGGCCGATGGCCAAAGAGGCGGTGGCTGCAGGCGACGGCGCATTGAGGACCGAGAGGACCCCCGCCCCTTCGGCAAAGGCGAAGTCGTCGACCAGGCTTCCATCCGGTGAGAGAGCCTGCGCTCGCACTCCTGCTCCTGCCCTGACCAGGTCTCCTCGGCGGATGGCGGGGAGGAGTTGGCGGGCGGCCCGTACTAGCAACGCCGGGATCAGCGACCGGGCGATCTCTCCGGCTCCGGTCTTCCAGTAACGGCGGGCGAGTTTTCCCAAACCGGGGGTGGCGAGGATCTCCCGAAGTTCGCGGGGAACGATGCGGCCCCACGAGTAACCCTCGCGGGCAAAAGCCAGAACGGCATTGGGTCCCACCTCCACGGCACCGTCGATGCCCTTGGTGAAGTGCACGCCCAGGAAGGGGAATTGGGGATCTGGAACCGGATAGATGAGGGCGTTGACCAGGTCGGGCCGGCGCAGATGCCAGTACTCCCCCCGGAATGGCACGATCCTGATTTGGGGGT
>JAICND010000247.1 GCA_025929005.1 Acidimicrobiia bacterium | reverse complement strand
TTCCTCAGCTCCTGTGTGAGTTGATTCACCCGGTCGAAGACCGCCCGATCAGACCTCAGGATCCGCTTCACCTTCTCGACAGAGTGCAGGACAGTGGTGTGATCACGGTTGAAGTGCTCCCCGATCTTGGGCAATGACAGGTCGGTCAGCTCCCGGCACAGATACATCGAGATCTGCCGACAGAGCACGAGCGGTTGTCTGCGGCTCGAGCTGAGCACGTCTTCGACGCTGAAGCCGTACGCAGTGGCTGTGGTCCTGATGATCGTGTCGGGTCCCAGTGGCACGGGCTCGTCGGTGGTCACGATGTCTTTGAGAACCCGTTCCGCGGTGGGGAGGTCGATGTCACGACGGTTCAGGGCCGACCAGGCAGTGACCCTCGTCAGTGCGCCTTCGAGCTCCCTGATGTTGTCCGAGACCACTCCCGCGATGTACTCGAGAACGTCGACAGGGACCGGTCTCGGGGCAAACTCGGCCAGTCGTCTAAGGATCGCGATCCGGGTTTCCATGTCCGGGGGTTGGATGTCGGTCAGCAGACCCCATTCGAACCGGCTGCGTAGCCGGTCCTCGAGCGACGAGAGGTTCCGCGGGTGTCGGTCGGAGCTGATCACCATCTGCTTGCCGGACTCGTACAACGAGTTGAAGGTGTGGAAGAACTCCTCGAGGATCTGCTCCTTCCCTTCGAAGAATTGGACGTCGTCCAGGAGTAAGACGTCGACTCCTCGATACCGCGACTTGAAGTCGTCGGGTCTCTTTCGCCGGATCGACTCGATGAAGTCGTTCAGGAAGTTCTCCGAGGATACGTATCTCACCACCAGACCCGGATACATCTCGAGGGCTTGATGACCGACCGCGTTGAGAAGGTGGGTCTTGCCCAATCCGGCGCCGCCGTAGATGAACAACGGGTTGTAGTGGGCTCCGGGCTGTTCGGTCACTGCCATCGCCGCCGCCCATGCGAAGCGATTCGACTGGCCCACCACGAAGCTCTCGAACTTGTAGCGGGCAATGAGGTTGGTGGCTTTGGCGGTGACCACGCCGTCGAGCGATACGGGTGCTGTCTCGGAAGCGTCAAGCTCGGTGTCGATTGGGACGACCAGGTCGATGAGTGTTGCGTCGCTCACTCTGAACTCGGGTGGGGTGTCGAAAACTCCCCGAAACGAGGAATCGATCAGATCCCCGTGTTTGTCGAGGACCCAGCGAAGATGAAACTCGCTGGGAGCAACGATAAGCAGTTTCGAGTCTTCGTAGTCCGGCTCCAGTCGG
The DNA here is from genome assembly GCA_025929005.1 of Acidimicrobiia bacterium. Lineage (GTDB taxonomy): Bacteria > Actinomycetota > Acidimicrobiia > Spongiisociales > ZC4RG35 > JAICND01. Next base: position 2,360 of record JAICND010000247.1, on the reverse strand, counting down.
GAGAGCCAGGTGTCCCAGTTGGTCTCGGACACCTCTGCCTTCATCGCCTCCCTGAAGTTCGCCCAGCGGTCATCCGCTCTTCTGAGTTGGGTCAATTCCTGGCCACTCCTCCCAAGGCCTGCTTGTCCACAGAGGCATCCACACCTGTGGAAACTTCTGTGCACATCCTCTGGTCGTTTGCTTACTTGTCGGCCCGGGTTTGGCGCCGTGTCATCCAGCAACGACAGGGAAGTTGGACATACCCGGGTTGAGTCGAGCGAGTATCAGGTCGTCCCACAAGCCAGTCAAGAGCGCGAGAATCGTCGTTGTGGATGAACCCATGGCCCGGTATCCACAGTGATTTCCCTGATAGCGATGCGATTTTCCAGATCATGGCTGGGTCAGCCTGAACCGGGAAGCGACCAAACCTCCCTAATCGAATTTTCGCGTCCTTCCCCAATTGTTCGCGGCCTCGATGGCCGGCCGACGTAGAACGTCCTCCATGACGTCGAGGAGGTCGCGATCGAGGGGGGTACTCCCCAACTCCCGAGCCGCTCGACCCGAGACCAAGACCACGGCATTCCCCTCAGATTGCGGAGGAATGAGAACCTTCGTAACCTGTGGGGGTTCCCCACTCAACCAACTTTCTTGCGTCATGAAGAGGACCTACCAACCCAAAGTTCGCCGTCGGAAGCGTCGTCACGGTTTCCGTCACCGCATGCGTACCCGCGCCGGGCGGGTGACGCTGAAGAACCGTCGCGACAAGGGCCGGAAACGGCTCGCCGCCTGAGAAACCTCTCATACGAATCTCTCCGCAACTCGCGGGACTTTCGTAGAGTCCTGTCCGACGGGACCCGGCGCCGCCAGGGTGGCATCGTTGTGGCTACCGCCGGAGGCCGTGAAGGCCCTCCTCGAGTGGGACTCGTCGTCTCGAGGGATTGCGGGACAGCCGTGAAACGCAACCGCATCAAGAGACGACTCCGCTCCGCGGCCGGCACCGTCGGACTGAAATCAGGAACTGACTACGTGATCATCGCCAACCCCCAGGTGGCAGACGCCCCGTTCGACCGGCTGACCGGTTGGCTGAGTCGCGCCATCGAATCCTTGAATGGCAGCCATCATGCCTGAGTGGTTGCAGCCCCGTACCTGGGTAGTCGGCCTCATCGTTATTTACCAGAAATTGGTAAGTCCCAATCTCGGAGCCAATTGCAGGTACCAGCCGACTTGCTCTTCATACACCGCCGAGGCGATCTCCAAATTCGGGGTGATTCGCGGCGGGTGGCTGGGGGCGAAGAGGATCGGCAGATGCCATCCGCTGCGTCCCGGTGGCTACGACCCCGTACCTGACAACTGGAGCACACGCTAGATGGGTGAGATATTCAACGTTCTGGTCGACGCACTCGGTTCGGTCCTGGCGTTCTTCTTCGATTTTCTGCACACGTGGATGGACGATGGCGTCGCGTATGGCGTCTCGATCATTCTGCTGACCATCGTCATCAACATCCTGGTGTTCCCACTGACACTGAAACAGACCAGGGCCACCAGGGCGTTCCAGGCGCTCCAACCCGAGATCAAGCGGATACAGGCCGAATACAAAGACGACCCCCAGGAGATGCAGAAACGTCTCATGGCGGCGCAGAAAGAGGCGGGAGCCACCCCTGGCGGTTGTCTTCTCCCCCTTCTGGTCCAGATGCCTATCTGGTTCGCCTTGTTCCGACTGCTCCAGAACCCTCTCGACCACATGCCCGAGGATTCGGCCTTGAGCATTGCGATTGCCGATGGCACTGCCAATTCCTTCCTGGGGATGAACCTCGACACTTCCCCGGCCCAAGCGGTGTCCGAATCGGGCATCTGGGGTGCGCTCCCCTATCTGGTCATGATCATCTTCATGGTGGCGACTCAATACATCCAGCAGTGGCACTCCACATACGGTCAGACCACCAACAAGGGTCAACCCGGTGCTGGTGCCCAGCAGGCAATCACCAAGATCATGCCCCTCTTCATCGGGTTCATTTCCTGGAACTTCCCGGCCGGGCTCGTGGTCTATTGGGCCACGTCCAACCTCTTCCGACTGGGTCAGCAAGTTTTGATTTTCAAGATCGATGGGCGCCCGCCCTCGCCGAACTCGGAAAACAAGGAGTTGGACAAGCCCAAGAGCGGCGCAGCCAGCACCGACTCCGATGCGACCGATACCGAGAAGAAGCCAAATCAGGGTGCCTCGGACAAGCGCCGTAGGCGCAGGAGGAGATGACGTGGACTACGTCGAGATCGAAGTCAAAGCGAAGACCGTCGACCTGGCGGTCGAGGCGGCGATGCAGGAGTTGGGGGTCGAGGATCGGGAGGAACTCGAAGTCGAGGTGATTACAGAGCCGGTCAAAGGG
>JAICND010000267.1 GCA_025929005.1 Acidimicrobiia bacterium | reverse complement strand
GCCCGGTCATCGACTTGGTGGAGGAAACCGGGACGCGGTACGCATCCTCCCCTAGAGCGACCTTGATTGCAGCTGTCTCGGTGGCATCGTTGGCTTCCGTCGAGGTGCCATGGGCATTGATGTATCCGATCTCGGCTGGCCCGATGCCAGCGTCAGCCATCGCCGCGGTCATTGCCCGGGCTGCGCCTGTCCCGCCCGGCCTCGGGAGGGTGATGTGGTAGGCATCCGCCGACATCCCGTAGCCTCCGAATTCGGCATAGATCGTGGCGCCCCGGGCGATAGCACGCTCCCTCTCCTCGAGCACCAATGCTCCTCCACCTTCCCCCATCACGAATCCGTCCCGTCCCGCGTCAAAGGGTCGCGATGCGCGGGCGGGGTCATCGTTGCGGGTGGAGAGGGCACGGGATTGTCCAAAGCTCGCCACCGCGTAGTCGGTGATAGCGGCCTCGGCCCCTCCGGCCAGCATGATGTCGGCCGCTCCCCGGCGGATGATCTCGGCGGCGTCACCAATAGCGTTGGCCGAGGCCGAGCACGCCGTGACGACACAAGACACTGGACCCAACAGGTTGTGTTCGATGGAGGCGAGACCAGCCGCCATGTTGGCGATGATCTTGGGGATGCCAGTCGGGCTCACCCGCTCGGGTCCCCGGGAGTCGAGCACCCGAATCTCATCTATGAAGGCCTGCATCCCGCCGAACCCACCTCCTACCAACACCCCGGCGCGGGCTGCCGCCTCGTCATCGGGTAGAAACGCCAGGCCAGAGTCCTTCATCGCCTGTCGGGCCGCGACCAAGAAGTACTGGCTGTAGGGGTCGATCCGCCGCACCTCTCTCCGTTCGAAGTGGTCTTCGGCGTGGTAATCCTTGACCTCGGCAGCGATGCGACAGCGCATCCCCGAGGGATCGAAATGGGTGATGGGACCGGCACCGGACCTACCCGCCATAAGAGACGACCAAAACGATTCGACGTCGTTGCCAATCGGAGTCAGGACTCCGATCCCGGTGACAACGACCCGGCGACGGTCATTCATCTGGCCGCCACCACCAGCTCAACTGTTGAGCTTGGTGTGGACCAGGTCGACTGCTTCGCCAACAGTGTGTATGTGCTCCGCCTCTTCGTCGGGGATCTTGACACCAAACTCATCCTCCATGGCCATCAACAGCTCGACCACCCCCAGGGAGTCAACGTCGAGATCCTGTTCGAAGTTGGCCTCGAGATTGATTTTGGCGCCATCGAGTCCCAGCTCGGACACCAGCACGTCCCGCAGCCGGGATTCGATATCTGCACGATCCATGTGTTACCTGCTCCTTTCGTGTAGCCGACGATTAAAGCGCCAAGCCGCCGTCAACGCTTATCACCTGCCCGGTCACATAAGCCGCTTCCTCCGATGACAGGAAGCCAACCACGGCCGCCACCTCGGCCGGATCCCCGAAGCGACCGATGGCGATCGATCCCAGGATGGTTTGCCTGACCTCGTCGGAGAGGCCGTCGGTCATGTCGGTTGTGATGAAACCTGGTGCCACCACGTTGACAGTGATACTGCGCGAACCGACCTCTTTCGACACCGATTTAGAAAACCCGATCAAACCGGCCTTGGAAGCCGCATAGTTGGCTTGTCCCGGGTTACCGGCGAGCCCGGCCACGGAACTAATCGAGATGACCCTGCCCCAACGGCTGCGCAGCATTCCCCGGATGGCTGCCTTGGAGCAGAGAAAAACGGAACGGAGGTTGGTGGCGATCACTCTGTCGAAGTCCTCCGGCGTCATCCGAAGCAGCAGGTTGTCCGCAGTAATGCCTGCGTTGTTCACCAGGATCTCGACCGGTCCGAAAGCCTCGTTGGCTTCGGTGAACAGGCGTTCCACCTGTTGTGGGTCCGACACGTCGGCACCAACTGCAAGGCCTTTGCCACCCATGGCCTCAATGGCCGCGACCACCTCATCGGCGGCTTCGGACCGCGATGTGTAGTTGACCACCACCGGGTTTCCTCTTCCAGCTAGCTCGAGAGCGATCGCTCTCCCGATGCCGCGGGAGGCGCCCGTCACCAGCGCCGTGCGGCTCAAGGGCGTTGACCTGCCCCTTGGCCAAAGAAGTCGATGTTGGGCTGGAGCATCTCCATTGTGGTGCGATCGGGTGGGGGTAAAGCGGCTTCGCTGACCGAGACGGGCTCGACCCGGTCCCCCCATCGCAGTACGGCAGCTCCCCACGAAAGGCCAGCCCCGAAGGCGGCGAAGACGATGTCATCGCCAGGCTGCACCCTCCCTTCCTCGACGGCCTCGGCCAGAGCCACCGGGATCGTGGCTGCCGAGGTGTTGCCGTAGGAGGCGATGTTGATGAAGACCTTGCCGGGGTCGAGCCCGAGGCGGCGGGCCGTGGCATCGATGATCCGAACGTTGGCCTGGTGGGGGATCAGAAGGTCGACATCTTCTAACTCAAGGCCGGCTGCTTTTATCACCCGGACCGAGGCGTCCCCCATGGTCGTGACGGCCCTCCTGAAAACTTCGGGCCCATCCATACGGATCCCGCACTCCGTGGGTCTGGGAAAGTCGCGATCCCCGGCGGTGCCGTCGCGGGGAGTCCACAAGATTTCTGCAGCCGATCCGTCCATTCCGATCTCGCTGGCGAGGACCCCGATGGGCTGATCGGTGGCTTCCACAAGGACCGCCCCGGCACCGTCACCGAAAAGAACACAGGTCGACCGATCGGTGAAGTCGAGGTGGTAGTGGAGTTTTTCGGCACCAACCACAAGTACGGTCCGATGCGTGCCCGCCTTGATCATGTTGGTGGCGACCACGAGGGAGTAGATAAAGCCCGAGCATGCCGCATTGAGGTCAAAAGCCGCGGCATTCCATGCTTGGAGCTTCGCCTGGAGCACGGCTGCGGTGGAGGGGATGATCGAGTCACCGGTGCAGGTCGCCAGGATGATCAGGTCGAGGTCACCGGGCGCCCGACCTGCTGCCGCCAGGGCGTGCAGCGAAGCGACTTTGGCGAGGTCCGAGACCTCGACGTGTGAGATCCGGCGCTCTTTGATCCCGGTGCGGGTGGTGATCCACTCATCTGTGGTGTCGACGAGTTGCTCAAGGTCGTGATTGGACAGGACCGACGGTGGCATGCATTTGCCCCATCCCGTGATCGAGGCGCCAATTCCCGCTTTTGCCGACCTTTCTGTCACCGATCCTCCTCCTGAATCAACCGATGCTACCGATCGATTCCGCCGCGGGCCCGATTGCGCCGACCGCGGAGACGCTCAGGGTCCGGGCCTCCGGGACCGCCCGCCGCGCCAGGCCGGCAGTCACATCCCCCGGTCCCACGTGGAGAAACAGATCGATTCCGGCTTCCCCCATTCCCTCCAGTATCTGGGCGAAACGAACCGGTTCTGTGACCTGGTCGACCAAAAGTCCACTGATCCGGTCTGGCTCGAAGGGGCG
>JAICND010000549.1 GCA_025929005.1 Acidimicrobiia bacterium | reverse complement strand
CTGCAGGGAGTCGATCTGAAAGGGCTACTGCACGTTCGCGATGTGGTCTTGAGTCCCCTGGGTTAGTCGGCCACGCGTAAGTATCGGCGAGTCGGTAATGAGCGAGCGCGAACATAGAGTCTACCTCAACCGCCCGCTTGAAGGCCTCCGCGGCTTCCTGCAAATCGAAATGTCGGAAGTGGACTTCGCCTTGCAAGTAGGCACGGAGAGCTGCAGGGGAGTCTGTCGTAAGACTGGCCAAGTTGATCGTGGGAAGTTGCTCTTCACCACGCTCGAGGATCACACGTAGGATCTCGACCGTCAGGTGATCGACCAACTGCAGGATCGTGTCCGGCGGTCCTTCTACTTGCCCCCGCCCGAGCAGCTCTGCCGTTCTCAGGTCGTATACGCTGGCGCTCAAACGAAGCCCCGGTCCGACGGCAATCGCCGATCCAACTATTGCGTATCGTGACCCCGTTCGGCGAGCAATCTCCAGGAGGGTCGATAACTCGGGGTCCTGACCTTCGGTGACAACGTCGCGCCATCGAGCGAACAGCGTCGCTGGGTTGATTGCGCGCACTCCGCTTGCTTCATCCAATCCCGTCGATAGGAGGTCCACCATTCCTTCGCGCAAGACCTCGGTTTCCTCGCCTCGGACCCGGAAGGGCAGGACCGCAATCGCAGGTGCAGCGCTGGCCAGTGTCTGAGAATCCAGGGATGTGCTACTTGGGGATTCGCGCCGAATGACCCAAACGCCCACGACCACTAGCAGGATACCGAGGATGGACGCGAGCCCAATTTTCACTTGTCGAGTCGTCAGTTCGGGGATCCAGCGGCCGGTGCGGAGGGGGGCAGTGCCGGTCGGCAGACTCTCAAGGGCAAAGAGCCGCCACTCGCCCGATACACCCTTTAGCTCATGCTTCCCACGGTCCTGGAAACGGAAGCCTGATCCCGTCTCCATCTCGCGGATGGCGTTGGAAACGAGAATCTCTCCCGGTGCCGCTTCTCCTGCGATCCGGGAGCAGATATGAACTGTGATCCCACACAGATCGCCGCCCCGATCCTCCACCTCCCCGGTGTGGATTCCACCTCGGACTTGGAGACCCAGCTCTCTCGTGCTCTCCCGAATCGCCCATGCGCAGCGGACGGCTTGGCTCGGCCGGGGGAAGGAGACCAGAAAACCGTCGCCCAGAGCTTTGATCTCCCGGCCGCCGAAGCGCCGGATCTCCCGCCGGACGCGATGGTGATGCTCTTGTAGCAGATCGTTCCAGCCGCGATCTCCCAACTCGGTGGCACGGTCGGTCGAAGCGACGATGTCAGTGAAGAGGATGGTCTGAAGGGATCGACGGGAGCTCATCGGGCCTCGCGTCTAGTATACTCTGAAGCCAGTGGAGGGAGTGGCCCCCTGATCTTGGCAAGGGATAAGAAGCAGCGGCTAGGCGTCTTGCTGGCCTCTCTGATGACGTGCGTCCTGCTTACGCCTGCCGGGCTTCGCGCCCAAGAGGTCCCCCCGATCGATGCTGTCGTAACCCACGTCAATGT
>JAICND010000358.1 GCA_025929005.1 Acidimicrobiia bacterium | reverse complement strand
TCGGTGACCGAGCCGTCCGAATTGGACAGCACCGCCGTTCTGATGCCCGCCTTGGAGAGCGCTCCCACCGCCTGGATCGTGCCGGCAATCGCCTGGTGCCAGAGCCCATAGCCATTGTTGATCCGTTCGCCAGCGTTATCTGGATCAGGAACCCCCAGAGCGGAGAAGTAGTGCTGCTGCCACCAGGCCCAGCCGTCATCCACCCCCGCCAAACGTCGCCGGGCATAGGCGTGCATCGATCGGTAATGGGCCTCAAAGGCCTGGTCAGGATCGATCGGAAAGCCCAGTTGCTTGCTGATGGCCGCGGCGCTCTGGAGAACGAGCGTGCCGCCGGCGTCGAACAGGATCACCTCCGGTTCAGTCTCCGTAACCCACCTCCCACAGGATCAACCCCTGCGGTGGGGCCATCGGGCCAGCGGCGCTGCGGTCGGCGGCGGCGATCACGGCTGCCGTTTCCTCGGCCCGGCGCCTCCCACGACCTACCTCGACCATGAACCCGACCATCGACCGGACCATCTGATGACAGAAGGCATTGGCGCGGACTCTCAACACCACCAATGGTCGATCGGCAGTCCACCGGGCCTCCAGGACCCTGCGAACTGAACCACCACTCGCAGGGGCGCGACAAAAGGAGGCGAAGTCGTGCTCACCTATCAGCTGCTCGGCGGCTTCGTTCATGGCGTCGAGATCGAGAGAATCGGAGACGTGCCAGGTGAAGGTCCTTCGGAGAGGGTCGGCGTGCGGGCCGTTGAGAATCTGGTACCGGTATTCACGCCAGACCGCAGAGAAGCGAGCATCGAAGCCGGGCTCCTCGCTTGTGAGGCTGGTGACGACCATCTCCGGGTGCAGGATTCCGTTTAGTGACCGTTGCAAGCGAACAAGGTCGAGTTCTTCAACAGCCACGAAACTCACGACCTGACCGACCGCGTGCACACCCGTGTCCGTCCGACCGGCGCCGGTGGACTCGACACTGAGCTTCAGCACACGATTCAAAGCAGCTTCGATCTCTCCTTGCACGGTTCTCACCTCAGGCTGACGAGCAAAGCCGTGGAATCCGGTGCCGTCGTACGACACCTCCAACCTGTACACCGGCATCAGAGCAGGAGGAAGGGCGCCCGAAACAGAAGCTGGATCAGCACCACCAGCGCCGCCCCCAACAGCACCGCTCCCGCCGCTTCCTTCAACTCGAGGCCGAGGACGACAATCGTGACCACAACGAGGATGGCGAGCTGCCAAAGGGTCCCTACCCACCCGAGATTGACGACGGCCAGGAGGAGCGGCAGGGTCCCAAAACCGGCTCCGCGCATCATCGCCTGAACGTCCCCGGTGCCCTTCAAGACCCTGGTCCCCATGAGCCAGATCGCGAAGGAAAGGATTAACCACCCCGCCACGCCATAGACCGCAGCAGTGAGAAGCGCGACGATGTCAAAGAGGCCGAAACGCAGGGAAACCACCAAACCGATGGCGAGGTGGACCGCCGCCACCAGGAGAACGGCATCGCCCATGGCCGACGTGTCGAACATCAACTCGGTGGCCACCCGGCGGTCAAATCCGCTCAACCGCACGGCTCGTTCAAGGGACTTAATCACGGAGCGAATCTAACGCCGCCGCAAACGCACCTCGGAGACCGAGTGGTCATCCGACTTGTGCAATACCAAGGTCGCCCGCTCCCGAGTGGGGCGGATGTTCTCCTCCAGGTTGGGGAGATTGATGGCCTTCCAGATAGCGGCCGCCTCGTCACGAGCCTGGTCATCGGTCAAATCCGCGTATCGATGAAAATACGAGGCCGGGTCACGGAATGCGGTGTCCCGCAACGTCAAGAACCGCTCGACGTACCAGCTCTCTATGTGGCTCGGCTCGGCATCGACGTAAATGGAGAAGTCGAAGTAGTCAGAGACGAAAGTTCCTGTTCCTCCACCCTGCAGGACAGTCAGTCCCTCCAGAATGACGATATCGGCGGGCTCAACGGTCCGCCCTTCACCCGCCAGGATGTCATAGGCGATGTGTGAATAGACCGGGGCCTGGAGGGGATGCGCCCCCGACTTGAGATCCGATACGAACTGAAGCAGACGGCGTCGGTCATAGCTTTCGGGGAAGCCCTTCCGGTCCATAAGACCCCGCTCAGTCAGCACCCGGTTGGGATATAGGAATCCGTCCGTGGTGACGAGACCGACCCGCGGGTGGTCCGGCCAACGGCTTAGCAAGGCCTGGAGCACACGGGAGGTGGTCGATTTACCAACCGCCACGGATCCCGCCACGCCGATGAGGTATGGAACCGGAGTGGTGGGTTTGCCGAGAAATGTGTCGGTGACGCTGAACAGCGACTGAGAAGCACGCACGTAGAGGTTCAGCAACCGGGAGAGGGGAAGGTAAACCTCCTCGACCTCAGTTAGAGACAGGGCGACATTGATGCCTCTGAGCTCAGCAACATCGGCTTCGGTAAGAGTTAGTGGTGTGGAGGCTCGAAGTGCCGCCCACTCGCCCCGACTAAACGTGAGGAACGGGTTCGGCGGTTCTGACTCACGTCTCACGTCTCGAGTTGTCAGACCAACTCGATGATGGCTTCCTCGGCGCCGTCGCCCCGCCGCGGGCCGACCTTGGTGATGCGGGTGTACCCGCCCTCCCGACCCACATAACGGGGGGCAACCTCATCGAAGAGCTTGGTGACTACCTCGATGTTGGGGATGGTCTTGAGAATCACCCGACGGGAGTGGAGATCACCGCGGCGGGCCTTGGTGATCAGCTTCTCGGCCAGCGGGCGCACCGCCTT
>JAICND010000407.1 GCA_025929005.1 Acidimicrobiia bacterium | reverse complement strand
CCGGCTGAGGCCTCTCCGCCAGGGCGTATTCAAGGGCGAGCAAACCCCCCAGCGAATGACCCAGTAGCACCAGCGGACGTCCTGGCGTGCGGACGGCATCAAGGTGCCCTTGTATCTGATCCAGATAAAGGGCGAACCTTTCGATGTCAGCTCGCCGCCCCGAGGATGCCCCGAACCCGAGAAGGTCGAAGGACCGAACCCGGTACCCAGCCGCGGCCAGGAGCCCGCCCGTCCGCTCCCAACGGCCAGAGTGCTCATTAAGTCCGTGGACGATCACCACATCACCTACCGCGGGCCCTTCAGGCTGCCACTCTCTGACAAGCTGGGCACCGCCATCGGGGGCGGGTTCGGGTCTGGCCAGGCTGGGGCTCAATCATCCTCCTCGTAGGTTGCTCATGATCCTATTAAGCCGACGTCGGGGTAGATCATCCGGAATCTGGTCGTACGAGTCTGCCGTGACGGGCGCCGGATCCCTTCCGGCCAGGATTGCCATCACGGCCGCGGCGACGCCGTCAAGCTGATCGCGCCGATGCCACCATCCCAACGTGAGGGTGACCAGGCCCTCCCACCATCCGCTGGCTCCGATACTCACACCGACCGAGGACAGGCCCGCCCTCAGGACGGTGACTGGAACTGGAGTGACAAAGGTGAGGGTCCGGCCAGCCGGGTACCTCACGGGCCACGACAGCCCGGGGACTTCTTGGAGGCGTCGGCGCAATGCCTCGGCGGCCTGCAGAGATCGCACGCCGGCATCATGCAGTGTCTCTAGATCGGCTTCGGGCCATTGCGTGCCCGGGTCCAGCCGAGGCGGGAGTTCGACGAGTGTCACCAGCAGCGGATCGACGATGACCCACCCCTCAGCGCCGTGTCTATTCGCGAGGTTGGTCAACGCGACCAGGTCCTCTCCGCATCCAAAACGGTTGGGGTGTTCGACGACGATCGATGCCGGTGAGACGCCAGACTCGACCCAGACGGTGCGGGCCCCGACCAACAGATGCTCAGACGGCTTGATAGCCGGGGACCACCACACGGGTGCCGGGAACCTTTCACCGATCTGCGGCCCACGCTCGATACCGGGAGGGAGGGCGAGATCGCCACCACTGAAATCAGCGATCACCAGTCAGCTATTTCTGGCGGTAGAACGGAAGCTCAGCTCTTTCCGCCGCCTCCCAGACTCCCCGGATCTCAACCTCGAGGGGCTCGCCGGTAGACGGAGGTGCCAGATATCCGAGGCCAATTCCCTTTTCCAGCATGGGGCTGAAGTTGCCCGAGGTCACCTCCCCCACCGAGTCCCCTGCTCGCATGCTGTAGCCATGACGGGGGATTTTCCTACCGGGAAGGGTGAAGGCCACGAGCGTTCGCGATGGTCCTTCCTGGCGAACCTTGGTCAATGCCTGACCGCCGACGAAGTCGTGGTCCCAGGAGAGGGCTGCTTCGAGACCGGCCTCGAAAGGGTTGATGGAAGGCCCGAAGTCCTGGCCGGCGAGGAGGAGCCCGGCCTCGAGTCGGAGGGTGTCGCGGGCTCCGAGCCCGCAGGGCCTAACACCAGCTTCGAAAAGGCTGTCCACCAGGTTGGACACCAGCGCCGGGTCTCCCACGACTTCCCCGCCCCTCTCGCCGGTGTATCCGGTGCCCGCCACCCAGAGTTTGTGGCCGCTCTTACCGATCTCATCGGTCGCAAAACGCTTGGGCCATCGCCCCACAATGTCGCTCAAGACTCCCGGCATTGCTGGCCCCTGGACAGCCACCATGGCGGTGATCTCGCGCAGGTCGACGATTTCGGCTCCCGCCGCCACCTCCCGGAAGCGGGCCAGGACCATGTCGTGGGTAGCAGCGTTGGGCAGTACCCAGAACCGGTCGTCGCCCCAGCGCCAGACCAACAGGTCGTCTTCGATACCACCGGATTCGTTCAGCATCAAGGTGTATTGAGTTCGACCCACCGCAAGGGCGTCGATGTCGTTGGTCAACAGGTGTCGCAGAGCAGGTCTGGCGCTCGAGCCCTGGAGGGAAAAACGGCCGAGGTGGCTGACGTCGAACCAACCGCCGATCGATCGAACGGCCCTGTGTTCGGCTAGCACCGACTCGTACTGCACTGGCATCTCCCAGCCACCAAAGTCGACGAATCGAGCTCCGAGCCGGCCATTGAGGTCATGGAGGGGGGACCGCCGCATCAGGCCGGGGTGTCGACTCCGCGGCGGTCGAGCTTTACGACTTGGGGCGGGCCCGGGTTGCGAATGGGTCTACGGGGTTCCGCAAGGTGGTCGGGATCTTCGAGTCCGTACTTCTCCACGAGATGCAAGTAGTCGCGCTGGTAAAGGACTTTGCATCGAATCTCCGGATACAGGGCCCGCAATAGCCGAACTTTGGCGTTCTTCTTGGTCACGAGCTTCTGACTCATGGTCGTGATCTCGATGTACATGCCGTCTTCGGGGAGGTAGAAGTCGGGCGTGAAGTGGTGGCTCGGCCGACCCTCACCATCCCAGCCGAT
>JAICND010000473.1 GCA_025929005.1 Acidimicrobiia bacterium | reverse complement strand
TTCATTGACGGTTTCGCCCACCGAAATCTCGAGACCCCGGAGACCTTCTTCACACCGTGGCATGGAGTGCTCTATTCGGGTTACCTGGCGACCGCCCTGTGGATCGTCACACTGATACGACGACACGGACGAATTCCGGTGGGTTACAGAACTGCCCTGGCCGGGGTTCTGGTCTTTGCCGCCGGCGGCGTCGGTGACATGTTCTGGCACATCATGTTTGGCATCGAGGTCTCGGTCGACGCATTGCTGTCGCCAACTCATCTGATGTTGTTGGTCGGAGCCCTGCTGATTCTTTCCGGACCGATCCTGTCCAGGGCTAGCGATCCGACTTATCAGCCGCAAACACTGGCGGCCTTTGCGGCGCCCCTGATTGCCTTCGCGTGTGTCGCGGCTGAACTCGGCTTTTTCTTCCAGTACCTCGACGGGTTCAGCATCCGCTTCATGCAGGTGCCATACATACCCGGCAGCGAAGAGGGCTTCTTCGAAGTGGCCACCGGGATTTCCGGCATTCTCATCACCACGCTCTTATTGATGGGAACCCTTCTCCTCATGATGAGAAGGTGGCGACTGCCCTTCGGAGCTGGGTTGGCGATGTTTGCCCTCGTCGGCTTGTTGATGGAGATGCTGGAGGGTTACGACTTTCCCGAGGACGTGATCGCCCCAATGCTTGGCGGCCTAACGGTCGATCTTCTCCTCCGCTTGCCACGGCCGCTGTCGATTCGGTTGTTCGCGTTCCTGGTGCCGGTGGTGATGTGGACCGCTCGCTTCGGCGTATTCGAGGTGTTCGCCGACATCAACTGGCCGGTACCGGTCTGGACCGGGATCATCGTCTTCTCCGGCCTGGCGGCAGTGGGGTTGAGCCTCCTGGCGTTCCCTCCTTCCGTTATAAGGCCAGCCGGCCCGCCTTAACCAGAACGCTGAGAGCGTCGACCGTCACCCAGGGGTTCGACCTGGTTTTGCTGGTGCCCCCCCAGTCGACAGCGTCGCTCCCTGCTTTGGGTTGGTCCGAGACGGTGTAGTAGCGCTTTTCAGCGGGCCAACCACCGTCAGCCAGCCTCTTCTCCTCCAGAAGGTCGAGGGCATCGGAGCAGCGCGGATCGGACAATAGGTCAAGGTCGGCAAGCGCTTTGAGGCCACCCAGGTAGTCGTAGTGCCAGTAGAGCGGATAGTGGAGGGAAACGAATTCGGGATGGATCACCTCTCCATCGCGTCGCCGTCGATACAAGTGTCTCTCCAGGAACACCTCTGCTGCCCGGTAGGCGCCGAGAGTCGAGTCCTCGTCATCAGTCGCGGCGGCATGAGCAGCCAGGCCCCGCATGGGAGTCAAAGTTTCCATGAACGACGACGTGTCGGCGTCCGGATTCCTGTCACAGTTCCACCCCCCATCCGGCCACTGCCAGAAGAGCAATCGCTCGGCCAATTGATCGCACCGCTCATCGGCCAGCCCCAGGCGATGCAGAAACCAGAGCGGGTTGCCTTGCTGTGAGCCGCAGCGGCGGTGGCGGCCATTCATTACCGGCACACCGTTTCCCCCATATGAGGCCCTAGCGCTGGTCGTCTCGAACTCGGTGAAGTAACTCGGCTTCAACCAGGTGTCGAGGATGGCGTCGCGGTGGGAGAACAACTCCCGGTCGCCCCGGGGGTACCCGATGTCAGCGAGGGTGGCGAGGACCCAATGCGAGCCGTGCCACTTGGCGTAAACATTCTTCGGCGGAATCGATGCCAACAGCTTGCGCACCCGCGCTGAACGCTTGACCTGCTCCTGGAGGTCGGGATCGGAAGGTTCGCCGAGGACCGCGGTCCTGGTCTTCCAGACGATCCCCGGCTCCGAGTGCCCAAGGAGTTGCTCCACGACGGCGACCACCTGTGGAATTTAGAGGTTCTCGGGGCTGTGGCTCCCAAAAGCGGAAGCCTGAACCCGGGGTTCGCGGTCTTCTCTAGGGCCGGGTCGA
>JAICND010000014.1 GCA_025929005.1 Acidimicrobiia bacterium | reverse complement strand
TACCTCGCCTCGTGGCTGGAGGGAACCGGGGCCGCCGCCATCGACAACCTCATGGAGGACGTCGCTACCGCCGAGATCTCACGGTGCCAGATCTGGCAGTGGGTGCACGGCGGGGCCCATCTCGAGGATGGCCGGCCGGTCGATCGGCCGCTGGTTCGGCGTTTGGCTGAAGAAGAGATGTCGTCCATCCCCATTGACCCGAGCACTGCCTGGAAGGTTTTCGAGGAGGTCGCCCTCGCCGACGACTTTGTCGAGTTTCTCACCCTGCCCGCATATGAATTGATCGATTGAGGAGATCCGCCATGACCCATCGAGACGAAGCCGAGATCGAACAGCTGACCAAGGAGTGGACCAACAATCAGCGCTGGGCGGGAGTGTCGCGGGATTATGGACCGGCCGAGGTGGTGTCGTTGCGAGGCTCGTTGAGGGAGCAGCACACGATGGCCCGCGTCACCGCCGAGAAACTCTGGGAGGTCCTGACGGGCAGCGATTACGTCAACGCGCTCGGCGCCATTTCCGGTGGTCAGGCGGTGCAAATGGTCAAGGCAGGTCTGCGGGCTATATACCTATCGGGGTGGCAGGTGGCGGGTGATGCCAATCTGGCGGAACAGGTATATCCGGACCAGTCCCTCTACCCGGCCAATTCGGCTCCGGCCTTGGTCCGGAGGATCAACAACGCCCTGCGACGGGCCGATCAGATCCACTGGACCGAGAACGACGATTCGATCGACTGGTTCGTCCCGATCGTCGCCGATGGGGAGGCAGGATTCGGTGGGGCCCTCAATGTGTACGAGCTGACCAAGGCCTTTATTGAAGCCGGAGCGGCAGGAGTCCACTTCGAAGACCAGCTCGCCTCCGAGAAGAAGTGCGGACATATGGGCGGCAAGGTGCTCATCCCCACCGCCCAGCACATCCGTACCCTCAACGCGGCTCGCCTCGCCTCTGACGTCCTTGACGTTCCCCTCGTGATCGTCGCCAGGACCGATGCCAACAGCGCCCACCTCCTCACCTCGGACGTCGATGACCGCGATCGAGAGTTTTGCACGGGCGACCGCACCGCCGAAGGCTTCTTCCGGGTTCGGGCCGGGCTTGATCAGGCCATCTCGAGAGCTCTGTCATACGCTCCCTACTCCGACCTGCTCTGGTGCGAAACCGCCCACCCGGATCTGGGAGAAGCACGTGAGTTCGCAGATGCGGTACACGCTGAATTCCCCGGCAAGATGCTTGCCTACAACTGCTCACCGTCTTTCAACTGGCGCAAACACCTGGACGAGGCCTCGATCGCATCCTTCCAGAAGGAACTTGGGAGCCTCGGCTATAAGTTCCAATTCATCACTCTGGCGGGATTCCACGCTCTCAACGCCTCAATGTTCGAACTGGCCAGGGACTACGCGGCGGTCGGGATGCCAGCCTTTGTCAATCTCCAGGAGCGTGAATTCGATCTCGAAGCGGACGGCTACACCGCCACCAGGCACCAGCGCGAGGTAGGGGCTGGATATTTCGACCGGGTCTCGGAGGTTCTGTCGGGAGGACAAGCTTCGACTCTGGCCTTGAAGGGAAGCACGGAAGAAGAACAGTTCTAAGATCGGAGCACAGATGAAAGTCGTTCATGTCGTCGGGACGGGGACCATCGGTGAACCGTTGATCGGACTGCTGGCCGATCACAAGGCCGACTTCGGGATAGACGAGGTCACCTTCCACAAACGAACCCCCCTTGTCACAGAACGTGGCAAGGTCAACGACCTGGTCCGGCGGGGTGCGGTCCTGGTGGTGGACGAAGACAAACGGACCACTTTCGAGGAACTCGGGCATGCCCCTAAGTTCGAGACGAGGGAAGCCATCGAGCGGGCAAAAGTCGTCATCGACTGCACTCCGGTCGGCAACGAGAACAAGGCCGAGTATTACGAATCGGCCCTCAACCCCCTCGGGTTTCTGGCTCAGGGCAGCGAGTACGGGTTCGGCAAGATGTACGCACGTGGCATCAACGACCACGCCCTGGTGCACGGCGAGGATCGATTTCTCCATATCGTTTCCTGCAACACCCACAACATCGCGGTCCTGGTCAAGACTCTCGCCATGGATGACGATGGCACCAACCACCTCACCGATGGCCGCTTCATCTGCATCCGCCGGTCGAATGACATCAGCCAGGACTCCGGGTTCGCTCCGTCGCCCACCGTTGAGAAGCACAAGGACGGCCGCTTCGGGACCCACCATGCCCGTGACGCTCACGAATTGTTCGAGACGATCGGTTACGACCTCAATCTGTTCTCGTCGGCTCTGAAGTTGAACAGCCAATACATGCATGCGTTGCATTTCTCCCTCACCCTCGACCGGGACATCACCCTCGATGAGGTGCGGGATCGGCTGACGGCCAACAAGAGGGTGGCTATCACCTACAAGAAGTCCACCAACGCCGTCTTCTCCTTCGGCCGTGATCATGGCTACTTCGGAAGGATTCTTTCCCAGACCGTGGTGGCGGTCGACACCCTGACAGTTCGCAACGGCAACACCCTGGTCGGTTTCTGTTTCACCCCCCAGGACGGGAATCCCCTTCTGTCGAGCCTGGCCGCCACCCTCTGGTATCTGAGCCCCGACGAGCTCGATGAGCGGATCAACATCCTCCGTCCCTACCTGTTTGCCGAGGTCTGAACCAGCTGGTCTTGTCCTGGCTGGTCTTATCCTGGGGGCATGGACGGCCATCTTCAACGTCAGGCTCTCAACGCGGCCGAGCGGGCTATCGAAGCCCTCGGTCGAAAGGACCCGGCCGGAGCACGGATGGCTATCTCGACGGCGGTCGATCGTGATCAGGTGGGGCTTTTCACCGCCCTGGCTGACGCCGTCCACCTGGCCGCCTCCGAGTTGGAGGCAACCGGCGAACTCAACGACGCCACCTGGAACACCCTGGCTGATGCCGTCGGCCCCGGCCCCCTGCAGGGCTTGGTAGAAGCTGCCCGGGGCAGTTGAGAGTTGTCCGACTATCACCTGCATCTCCATCCGCATTACGGCGACGATCACTACGACACCCCGCCCCCGGGGCTCTACCCACCCGGTTTGATCGAGGCATACCTCGAGCACGCGGCCCGGCGAGGCGTGACCGAGCTGGGTTTTACTGAGCATCTCTATCGCTGCACCGAAGCCGAGGAAGTGCTCGGACCCTTTTGGGAGTGGGATTGGAGATCCGACCTCTCGGACCAGGCGAGGCAAATGGTGGCCGACGACCGCAGTTTGTCTCTCGAGGCGTACGTTTCCGAGGTGCAGGCGGCCAAAGACAGGGGGTTGCCTGTCAGGCTAGGTCTCGAAGTCGACTTCTTTCCCCAGACCATCGACGCGGTTCTCGAGTTCCTGCGACCGTATCCATTCGACTACTTGATTGGATCGGTTCACTGGGTCGGAGCCTGGGGTATCGACTCTGGTGACGTGACATATGAGTTCGAACGCCGCGGGGTCGATCTGGCCTGGGAGGAGTACTTCGCCCTTGTCACCGACCTGGCGGAACGGGGGGCGGTGGATGTTCTCGCACACGTGGACGTCTGCAAGAAGTTTGGTTATCGCCCCGAGACCGAGCCGATCCACCTCTATGAACGAGTGGTGGCGGCGGCCGCCCGCTCCGGAACTGCCGTCGAAGTGTCGAGCCAGGGACTTCGGCGACCCGTTAACGAGTTGTACCCGTCGCCGACCTTTCTCAAGATGTTTCATGGTGCTGGTGTCGGGGTCACGCTGGCAAGCGACGCCCACCACCCCGAGGAGGCAGGGCACGCCCATGACGAGGTGGTGGAAGCGGCCCGCGCGGCCGGGTACAGCCACCATCTTCGGTTCGAGTCGAGGCGGAGCTTCGAAGTTCCCCTGGTGAGTTCGACCGAAGCTTCATGACCATTCACAACGAACATCCCTTTCAGACTCCACCGGAGGCTCGCGACCCGGCCCGTCGGCTCCGGGGCCGGCTGGTCGGTCCGGTGACCATCGTCACAGCCGGAACGGATGGCATGACAGCGTCAGCGGTTCTCGTGGTCGAAGGCCTGCCGGCCCGGGTCGTCATGGCCGTCAGCGAGGGCGCCGACTTCCGTCACGCGGTCAGCGAAACGACCCGCTTTGTGATGCATGTCGGTGAGCAGGACCACCGCCCGCTGGCTGACCGCTTCGCTGAGATCTCTCCATCACCTGGTGGGCTTTTTGCCGGCCTCGAGGTGACCGAAACCAAATGGGGCCCCTTGATCGGCGGCTTCGCCACCTGGGCGGGTTGCCGACTTGAGTCGACGACGCAAGTCGGCAGCCAGCTGCTCTTGATCGGCGAGATCGAGGAACTGCACCTCGGTGAGATCCACGATCCTCTCGTCTACTTTCGCGGCCGCTATCGGCGGCTGGCCTGATGGGTGCACCCACCGTCTGGCTGACCACGCTTGGTTGCGCCAAGAACCAGGTCGACTCCGAGAAACTCGAAGCGATGCTGGCGGAGGGCGGCTACAAGGCCGCGACTTCACCGGGGGCGGCAGATGTCGTCATGGTCAATACATGCGCCTTCATCGAGGAGGCCCGGCGCGAGTCGGTCGAGACCATTCTCGAAATGCAGGACAGCAAGCGCCCTGACGCCAAAACGATCGTGTTGGGATGCATGGCCCAGCGGTTCGGGGTCGAGGTGGAACAGGCATTACCTGAGGTGGACGCGGTGCTGGGTCTCGACCGGTACGGCGAACTGGTCACCACCCTTGATCGTCTGACGGGCTGGCGGCCGGTCACGCTCCGGCGCCCGGTGATGGACATCCTTCACTCCGTTAATCGATCCCGTCCAACCCTTCCGTATGCCTATGTGAAAGTGGCCGAAGGGTGCGACAAGCCGTGCACTTTCTGCGCCATTCCGTTGATCAGGGGACCACAACGTTCTCGAAGACCGGTCAACATCGCCGAAGAGATATCGAGTCTTATGCAAGCGGGAGTGTCCGAGGTGGTGCTGGTGGCCCAGGACCTGGCCGCCTACGGACGCGATATCGACGCTCCCGGAGGGATTGTCGAACTGTTGGAACTGGTGGATGGCATCGAAGGCCTGCGGAGACTCCGCCTCTTGTATCTGTATCCAAAGGAGATTCGCCCCGCCCTGATCGAGCTAATGACCTCCAATCCAGTCATTGCCCCCTATTTCGATCTTTCCCTACAGCACTCCTCGATCCGCCTGCTCAGGATGATGAAACGTCCCGGTGGGGGTGACCGGTATCGGGAGCTGATCGGATCGATTCGGGTAGCGGCACCGCAGGCGGCTCTCCGCTCCTCGTTCATTATTGGTTTTCCGGGAGAGACCGACGATGAGGTGGAAGAACTCGTCGAGTTCTTGGAGGATGTTCGTCTCGACTGGGCTGGCTTCTTTCCCTACTCCGCCGAAGAAGGCACCCTTGCGGCTGAACTAGATGGTCAGGTCGATGCCGAAACGGTGGAGGAACGTCTTCGTTACCTGCAGGCCGTCCAAGAGGAGATAACTGCCGAGGCCAATGCCGAAATGATCGGTCAGACTGTCGCAGTCCTGGTCGATCAGGTCGAGGACGGGGTGGCAGTGGCCCGGTCCTATCGAGAAGCCCCCGAGATCGATGGCGTCATCAATCTCGACAGGGGTGTCCCGGGTGAGTGGCTGCTGGCCGAGATCAACGGTGCCTATGGGACCGAGCTGGCGGGGACGGTGGTGGGGACGGCATGATCGTCGAGGTGGTGGCGGTCGGCACCGAACTGCTGCTGGGCCAGATCGTCAACGGAAACGCAGCAACCATCGGCGCCGCTCTCGCCGAGAACGGATTCGATGCTCATCATCAGGCGGTGGTGGGCGACAATGTCGAGCGAATCGCCACAGTCCTCCGGACGGCCGTCAAGCGAGCCGATGGTGTAGTGATAACCGGCGGCATCGGGCCCACCCGCGACGATCTCACGAGGGAGGGGATGTGTATGGCGTTCGGGCGGGAGATGAAGTTCTCCCAGGAGTACGCCAACGAACTGGATGAGCGGTGGTCGGCAAGTGGCCGGCAGATGCCTCTCTCCAACCTTCGTCAGGCCGAATTTCCCGCTGGGGCGGTACTGCTTGCCAACCCCAAGGGAAGCGCACCAGGGCTCGTCCTCGAACACGAGAGCACACTTGTCTTCGCGGTGCCAGGCGTTCCGGAGGAGATGAGCTACCTCCTCGAACAGGAAGTGTTGCCTCGCCTTCGGAAGCGAGCCGGAGTGGGCAACGTCCTGACGAATCGGGTGCTTCGGACCTGGGGCCGGTCTGAGTCACAGGTAGGGGAGATCCTCGACGACCTTTATCAATCGACCAATCCTTCGATTGCCTTCCTAGCTTCGGGGGGTGAGATCAAGGTGCGGATCACCGCCAAGGGAGCCACCGAGCAGGAGACGTTGCGGCTCATCGCTCCGATCGAAGTCGAGGTCCGCCGGCGTCTGGGTTCAGGGGTGTTTGCTATGGACAACGAGACAGTCGACCAGATCATTGCCTCTCTCCTGGGTGAGCGGGGATGGACCATTGGCACGGCCGAGTCCGCCACTGGAGGAATGGTGGCAGCGCGGCTGACATCCCATCCGGGAGCCTCGGACCATTTCCGGGGCGCCATTGTTACCTACGCCACCGACCTCAAAGCCTCGGTGCTGGGCATCGAAGGGCTCGACGACGGAGTTGTCACCGAGGCAACGGCACTGGCGATGGCACGGGCGGTCCGGCCCTATCTTGGGGTGGATGTGGGCCTGGGCGTGGTCGGCTCGGCTGGACCGGAACCACAAGAGAAGCCAGTGGGCACGATGATCGTGGCCGTGGTCACACCCGAGGGGTCCGGTGTGCGCACCCTGCGAATGCCCGGTGACCGCGAGCGCGTACTCGCTTACACGACGACATCCGCATTGCACCTGACACGGCTGGCGCTGGCGGGGGAGTGGTGGGAGACCTGAAGCGGCTCTTCCTGGCCGCGGCAGTCGATCCACAGGTCAAAGCGATGTTGGCACAACACCTGACGGCATGGACGCTTCCAGGCAAGGTGGTTCCACCCGACAACTGGCATCTGACAGTTCGATTCCTCGGTTGGATCGACCAGGTTCGGGCGGAGATCCTTACGGCTCAGCTTGACCAAGCCGGTCTGGGCCCACCCTTCGATCTGGTCCTCGGCGAGATGGGATCGTTTCCAAAGAGCACGAGAGCCAACGTCTTGTGGCTTGGTGTCGAGGACCGGACCCAGGGCCTGGCCCGACTCAACCAAATCACAGAAGAGGTCTGTCGGGCGGGCGGACTTCGGGCCGAGGAACGGCCGTTTACTGCCCACTTGACTTTGAGCCGGTTGCGTCCACCCGAGAACGTGGCGGGTTTGATCGAGTCATACGATGCTCAAAGGTTCCGCTGGACCGTCCACGACCTGACGCTCTTTGAGAGCAAACAAGGCCCGATGTATGTCGAGGTGGACCGTTTTGAATTGCGAGAGACTCAACGTTCCTCGCGGCGGTCGTGACCGATCCCCAAGTCTACCGGCAACCGGAGGGGCCAGTCATAGCGCAAGAAAGCCAGGGTGAGGAAATCCACACCCTCCTCTTGTGGTCTCCACGCTTCCCTGGGGCCGGGGCGGCAGCCATGCTGGTGTGATGGCCATAACGGTATTCCTGGCGGACGACAACCTCCTCATTCGTGAAGGCGTCAAGGCGCTGATCGAACTCGATGGCGACTTCGAACTTGTCGGCACGGCCGCCGACTTCGATGGACTCGTTGCGGGCGCCGAGGCAGCCGAGCCTCAGGTGGTGGTGACCGACATCCGGATGCCGCCCTCGTTCCAACGGGAAGGGATCGAGGCGGCCAAGCTGGTTCGCAAACGTCACCCTGGCACCGGGATCGTCATTCTCTCCCAATACGACGATCCCGAGTACGCCGTTTCGCTGCTGGCCGACGGTGCGGCCGGCTATGCCTACCTTCTCAAAGATCGAGTGGCCGAAGGCGACCAACTGGCCCGGGCCATCAGGGAGGTTGCCACCGGAGGTTCGATGCTCGACCCGGCCATTGTCGCAGCGCTGACCCGGCCAATACAACGCAACGGCGAACTCGACCCCGCCGACGAGGATCTCCTCAAAAAGGTCGCCCAGGGGATGCCGATCAAGGCCATGGCAGTCGCACTCAGGACCACTCCTGCTGACATCGACATCAGGATCGAACGACTTTTCAAACACCTCGCCGAAGGGATCACCGCCGGCAACGGTGCAGCCGTCGATCGTCTCAGACAGCTGCACGGGGCGATCGTCGAACGTGAGGAGCAGGGCGAAACTCTTTCCCGGCTCCTGCCAGGCGGCTTGGCCGACAAACTGCGGCGCGAGGGAAGGCGAATCGGCGAAACCGAGGAACTCGAAGTCACCGTTTTGATGTCCGATATCCGTGGCTACTCGGGAATTGCGGAGCGGACTGACCCCTCCCACCTCGCCGGTCAACTCAACCGCCACCGGGCGGTGATGAATCGGGCCATCCTTGACCAGGGCGGAACCGTGATGCAGTTCATTGGCGATGCCGTGATGGCCGTCTTCGGAGCGCCGGAGCCCCTGCTCGATCATGCCGCTAAGGCCGTGGAGGCTGCTGTTGCAATGCACCGTGCTCAGGAGGCAGTCAATAAGGAATGGGAAACGGAGGGCAAAGAGCCCTTTGGTCTGGGAATCGGCGTCTCCACTGGTCGGGTCGCGGCGGCCGTGCTTGGTTCCGACGAGCGCCTCGAATATACGGTCGTGGGCGACACGGTCAACCTGAGCCAGCGGCTCCAGCAGTGGGCCGAACCAGGAGAGACCGTGCTCAGTCAAGGCACCTATGGCGCACTGGATCATCCTCCCGATGTCGATGTGCTTGAGCCTGCGCTTGTCAAGGGCAGGACGGCGGCAGTGGCCGCCTATCGATTTCCCCGGCGGCCATCATGACAACCAAAGCTCTCGACTGGCGCCGTGCGTTGGCCTGGTTTCTGACAGCAGTCGTCGTTGCCGAACTGTTCGCTTTTGTGAGTGCGGCGCTGACCGACAAAAGCTCCGTTGCTTCAGCCGAGCTTTATTGGGCGTTTCTTCCTGCCATCACGGTCGTAGCCGCCCTGATGATCCTTCTCGCTCGCCCGAAAAATGGGATCGGATGGTTGCTCATGATCTGGGCCGTCGGCATTGGTGCCGATGCCTTCGCCTCCATCCCGGACTTCGCGCTCCAGGAACCCCGCGACCGGATGACCATCGGTCTCTATTTCCTGCTGCTGTTGCAGAACTTCGCCTGGGTCATCCTCATCTTCCCGATTTTCCACCTCCTGCAGATCTTTCCCACGGGTCGGGTGGTCGGACCCCGTTGGCGGTGGTTGCTGTGGCTCGAGACGTTCATGGTGGTGCTCTTGTTGTTTCTCGGTGCCTTTGCGGAGGAGTTGGGTCCGCAGGTTGAGGACCAGATCCTGTGGACCGTGGAGAACCCGATCGGCTTCGTGCCCGAGAGCGTCTTTGAGAGTCCATTCTTTGCAGTTCCGTGGACCGCGGGGCTGCTGGTCCTCACCCTGGGAGGATTGGCTTCCTTGATCGTGCGATACCGCCGCGCTGAGAGCGAGGAGCGCGGACAGATCAAATGGCTGCTTTATGCAGTGGCTTTATTCGCCGCCGTGTACTCGAGCATGGCCCTCTTCGCCGAAGCCTGGAATCTGCCGCCATTTATGGACATCTTGTTCGGTCTATCGCTTGCCCTGATTCCTCTTGCGATTGCGATCGCGGTGTTGAGGTTTCGGCTTTTTGATATTGATGTGGTGATTTCGCGGACGTTGGTTTATGGGGTGTTGGGTTTATTGATTTCGGGCGTGTATGTGGCGATTGTGGTCGGGGTGGGAGGTTTGTTGGGTGGGGGTGGGGAGGAGCCGGATACGGTGTTGTCGGTGGGGGCGACGGCGGTGATTGCGATTGGGTTTCAGCCGGTCCGGCGGTGGTTGCAGGGAGTGGCGAATCGGTTGGTGTTTGGGCGGCGGGCTTCTCCGTATCAGGTGTTGTCTGATTTCGCGCGGCGGTTGTCGGCGACTGATGAGGGGTTGGTGGGTCAGGTGGCGCGGTCGTTGGCGGATGGGACTTCGGCGTCTTCGGCGGGGGTGTGGGTGCGGAGTGGGGATCGGTTTGAGCGGAAGAGCGTGTGGCCTTTTGAAGCGTCAGGGGAGGAAGCGGTGGTGTCGGTGCCGGTGGGGGTGGAGGTGTTTCCGGGGGTGGATCGCGTGGCGTGGGTGACTCATGATGGGGAGCGGTTGGGGGCGTTGACGTTGTCGTTTCCGCGGGGTCAGGCGCCGACTCCTATCGATGAGCGTTTGCTTTCAGAGTTGGCGGCGGGGATGGGGTTGGCGTTGCGGAATTCGGTGTTGACGGAGAGTTTGCGGTTGCGGATCGAGGAGTTGCGGGAGTCGCGGCGGCGGATTGTGGCGGTGCAGGATCAGACTCGCCGGCAGTTGGAGCGGGATTTGCATGATGGGGCGCAGCAGCAGTTGGTGGCGTTGAAGGTGAAGTTGGCGTTGGCGCGGCGGTTGGCGGGGAGTGGGGCGGCTCCGCGGACGGCGGAGGTGTTGGAGGGTTTGAACGCGGAGGCGGAGGGGGCGATCCAGTCGATGCGTGATTTCGCTCGGGGGATCTATCCGCCTTTGTTGGAGTCGGAGGGTTTGGCGGCGGCGGTGTTGGCTCATGCTCGGAAGTGTCCGATTCCGG
>JAICND010000211.1 GCA_025929005.1 Acidimicrobiia bacterium | reverse complement strand
GCTGCTGCCGATCAAGCGGGCGCTAAACGAGTGCTCGATCGCGCCCTGGACATAGCCCAGCGCTTGGGAGCTAAACCCCTGAGGGAGTCGATCAAGGCTCTCAAGAGTTCCTGAGGATGCTGGCGACAAAGTCGCGGTACCAATAGAAGCTGTCTTTGGGTGTCCGGGTTCCTGTGGAATGGTCGACGTAGACGAGACCGAAGCGTTGCGAAAACCCGCTGACCCACTCCAGATTGTCGAGCAGGCTCCATACGAAGTACCCGTTTAGCGGCACCCCCTGCGCGGCAGCTACGCGAGCTGCTTCGATGTGAAGATCCAGATACTCGATGCGCCGTTGGTCATGGACCCTTCCCGCGGCATCAGGGCCGTCCGAGTATGAAGCGCCGTTTTCAGTGATGAGGATTTCGGCGGGCTGATACTCGTTCTTTACGCGAACCAGAAAGTCGGTCAGTGCCCGGGGAGTGACCGCCCATCCCATCTCCGTATAACCCTCAGGCGGATCCGGACCGGGAGGCACACCGGTGTCTTCGCTTTCCTCTCTCCCGGCAGAGACCTCGATGCAGGTGTAGTAGTTGATACCCAGAAAGTCGATCTGTGCCGCGATCACGTCGAGGTCACCGGGACGAACGAAATCGAGACTGGTGATCCGCCCCCGATTCCTATAGGCCTTGACCATGTCGTCGGGATAGCCCTCGCCAAACACGGGATCGAAGAACCAGCGGTTGCGAAATCCATCGAAATAACGACAGGCGGCGACATCCTCGGGGCGCTCGCTGGCCGGTGTCGCAGGACGGCAGTCGAGGGCAATCCCTACCGAGCTTCCCGGACTGGCTGCCCGCAACACCTCGACCGACTTTCCGTGGGACAACAAAAGGTGGTGTCCGGCCTTGAGACCATCGCTCCAGTTCTTCATGCCAGGTGCGAAAACACCTTCGACGTGACCCAACACAGTGGCAACCCATGGCTCGTTGTGGGTGATCCAATGCTTGACTCTGTCGCCGAGTGCCCGACCCACGATGGCGGTGTATTCGGTGAAAGCATCGACCGTTGACCGTTCAGGCCACCCACCGCGGTCCTGCAACGCTTGGGGCAGGTCCCAGTGGTACAGGGTCGCAAACGGAGTGATCCCGTTGGCCAAGAGTTCGTCAACGAGCTTCGAGTAGAAGTCCAGTCCGGCCTGGTTCACACGGCCCGTTCCCTCGGGTAGCACCCGGGTCCAGGCGATGGAGAACCGATAGGCATTGACCCCGAGGTCGGCCATCAAGGTAACGTCTTCCCGCCATCTGTTGTAGTGATCGCAGGTGATGTCACCAGGGTCGGCGAGTCGTCCCTCGTCAGAGAAGACATCCCAGATCGAGTCGCCTTTGCCGTCGGTGCGACCGCCTTCGATCTGGAAAGCCGAGGCGGCCACCCCCCACCAAAAGTTCAAGGCCGGCGACAAGGAAGCTAGTGGCTTTCCCGACTCATGACCCAGCAGGCGTGAGCTGGAAATGAAATCAGTGTGGATTCGCCCGCAACCGGCAGACGCAGCAGCCGTTCGTTGAAGAGGTCGGCGGTGAGCCGCCCCCCGTTCACCGCCACCTGCACTCTTACGATCGATCCGAGAAAGGTGACGGTGTCGACCTTGCCTGTCAGAACATTGTCGGCCTGATCGTCGAGGGTCAGCTCCTCGGGCCGCAACATCAGGAAGACCTCTGAACCACCCGGTGCGTCGACCGGTGACGTGGTTCGGACTTCGGAGTCGCCAACCCGAACGGTCCCGCTGGCGCTGTTGGTCACCACCGCACTCAACCGATTGAGTTGGCCCACAAAGGAGGCCACGAAGGCTGTTGCGGGATTGTTGTAAACCTCAAAGGGCGGACCCACTTGCTCGATCCTTCCGCGGCTCATCACCACGACGCGGTCTGATAGAGCCAACGCCTCTTCTTGATCATGAGTCACATAGATCGTGGTGATGTTGAGCTCTTGTTGGATGCGGCGGATCTCGTAACGAAGCTCGTCGCGGATCTTGGCATCAAGTGCGGAGAGCGGCTCGTCCAGGAGAAGCACCTTCGGACGGATCGCCAGGGCCCGTGCCAGCGCCACTCGCTGCTGTTGTCCTCCCGAGAGCTGATGCGGGTAGGCGTCGCCTTTGTCCGGCAGGTGGATGAGTTCGAGCAGTTGAGCCACCCGCTCATCCCGAGCAGCCGCTTGTTCCTTTCGCACTCTCAGACCGAACGCGACATTGTGGGCGACTGTCATGTTGGGGAACAATGCGTACGACTGGAACACCATCCCCACATTGCGTTGATTGGGCTTGGCGTAGGTGATGTCCTCCCCGGCCAAAGTGATCCGTCCGGTAGTAGGGACCTCGAACCCGGCGACCATGCGCAAAGTCGTGGTCTTCCCGCAGCCAGACGGTCCCAGGAACGAAACGAACTCGCCCTCGGTCACGTCCAGGGTGAACCCCTCGACCGCTACCGAGCCGGCGAATTCCTTGCGGACCCCGTTGAGGGAAAGAAACGCTTTCATCGAGTCACCTTGTGACGCGGTCGGGTGAGAAACGCGATTAGACCCAGGGCTGCCCAGGTGATGGCAAAGGCGACGAGGGCCATGGCGGCCGGCTCGTAGACCTTGCTGCGGGTGAGGTTGGCCATGAACGGACCGAAGGTCTGCTGAGCTAGGAACAGGGCTACGGTGAGCTCACCGATGACGATGGCGAAGGTGAGAAGAGCGCCGGACAACAATGCCACGCGCAGGTTGGGAAAGATCACCCTGCGGAGGATCGTGGCCCAACTGGCACCCAGACTCTGAGCTGCCTCCGTGAGCGTGCGCACGTCCATCGCCCGCAGGCCGTTGTCCACCGAGCGGTACATGTAGGGAAAGGAAAGGGCCGCATAAGCGCACACCAGCAGGACTCTGGAGCTGTCATAAGTCCTGGTTAGGAGCAGAGGCGGGCGCCCGTACATGCGAATGAGCCCGAACACGAGAACCACCGCCGGAATGACGAAGGGCAGCAGGGTGATGAACTCCACCACCGGCCGCAGCCGGGGAAGGCGCAGCGTCACCCAGTAGGCGGTCGGCACGATGATCAACAGGCTGAGAACGATGGCTGCGATCGCATTCACCACCGACTCCGAGAAGGACCGCACGAAGGCTGGGTCGGCGAAGACGCGCCGGTAGGCCTCGAAACCGAAGGTGTCCTTGACCGCCCGCAACGACCAATAGCCGGTGGTCACCAAAGGCAGCAGGAAGTAGACGGCACCTGCTGCCACAACCAGCCAGGCGAAGAGTCGGTTTCCCCCCGCCGGGGGCTCTACGGGGAGGACCTCCGCATCCGCCTGCACCGGAGCCGTCGAGATCGTCATCCCAACCACCTTTCGGAACGTCGCTGGAGGACCGAATAGATGCCGATCGCGACCGCCATGATCAGCACCATCCCGACCGCCACTGCATAGCCCAAGCCCGGATTGTTGAGCACGTCTCCCGAGATCTGCTGGCCGATCAACAGGGTTGCGAGGGGCAACAGGCCCCCGGTGAGGGCATAGGCCGTGGCGTGCGCCCCGAAGGCGTTCCCAAAGAGAAGGATCATGGTGCCCAGGATGGAGGGCATCAGAACGGGCAATGCCACTTTGCGCCAATACTGCCTGGGGGTGGCTCCGAGGTTTTCTGCCGCCTCCCGCCACTCGCGTTTGAGTCCATCAAGACCGGGGAGCATCACCAAGACCATGAGTGGGAACTGGAAGTAGAGATACACAAGCACCAGGCCCCAAAACGAGTAAAGACTGAAGCCGGATCGATACAGATCGACCCCCAGCAAATTGAACAGAGCCGTGATCGCACCAACCCTGCCAAGCGTAAAGATGAAGGCGGCGGCCAGGGGAACCCCTGCGAAGTTGGAGGCGACACCCGAGAAGGTGGTAAGAGCGGAACGTACTGCCCGCGGCAAAGCCCCGTGCGAAACGGCCCAGGCCAGGAGGAATCCGAAGACGCCGCCCAGCAGAGCCGTCGTCAGGCTGAGCCTCACCGAGGTGCCATAGGCACGCATCACCGTGTCGCTGGTGAGCTGACCCCAGAATCGAAGGGTGAAGCCCCCTTCAGTGTCCTCCAGGCTGCGATAGAAG
>JAICND010000274.1 GCA_025929005.1 Acidimicrobiia bacterium | reverse complement strand
GGGCAGTACTTCGCCACCGGACCGGAGTGGGAACGTCCGAAGGGCGCTCAAGCCGTCAGTTCGTCGTTGACTACGCAGCGATGTACCAGGGCTTCTTCGCAGCAACGACCGATCTACGTTTGAACATCCTCGAGGCTTTCGGTAACGACGACCAGCTCTGTGCCCGCTATACGGTCGACGCAATACACACCGGAGAGCTGATGGGGATTGAGGGTACCGGCAGGCAGATATCGATGATCGGGATCACGATCATGCATTTCAAGGACGGTCGAGTCGTCGAGCGTTGGGATGTCGACAATTCTGCTGAAGTGTTCGCCAAGTTGCGCAGCTAGCTGACAAGAGTCTGCCCGGTTCACCTCGCCTGACGAGTCAGCTGTGCCATCGCTACCGCCCGCTGGAAGAGAAGTGCATCCAGTCATCGGCGGTGCGCCAGTTCCCTCCCCAACCCCATCCGATCTCGGCGAGAGCGCTAGTGACTACGTCTCCGTCGGCGATCATCCCCGGCCGGACATCGTCTCGGTCTAGATAGGCGCTGGCCAGCTCCGGCACGACCCTTTCACCACGGCGATAGGGATTATGGAAAGGATTGATGTCGATCGCCCTCCCATAGGCGTGCTCGGACCAGGAAGTGGAGTAGACCGCCGGCCGGCAGACGAATCCAGTGGTGACGTTGCCGTCCCCGGTTCGGGGAGCTTCCAGTTCCTCCCGGGAGATGACCCGCATCTCCTCGATCGGGAAACGCTCGGCGTGGATCTGCTCGAACACCCCCGCGATGTCCTCGGCCTCGTCGGCGTCGACGATGATCTCCCCGTTGTGGGCCAGCCCGTCGAACCCGTAAAAGCTGACGGTGAGATAGCGAAGGTTCTCAGGGTCTTGCGGACACCCCTCCCTCCAGGTGGAGCGGGCCAGAACATCGTCGGGGATGGGTTGGATTGTGAACTCGAACTCATCACCGGCTGGCGGGGGAAGCAGGTCCGGAGTCGCCAGGCGACGATCGACCAACTCGGGCGGTGTCGGCAACACCTGGGCGGTCCCATCCGGCAACAGGGGAAGCGGTTGGGTACCGAGCCACTCCGGTCGCCCCAGGGTGGTGGTTGTGGATGGAGGGGTGGTGCTCGTGGTGGTCGGAGCCCGGGTCACCGTCGTGGTGGTGACAACCGAGGTCGAAGTTGTCTCCTGGACCGTGGTGATGGGTTCAACCGTGGGCGCCGTGGTCGCCGGCGCACACGACGACAGGCCCACAACCAGCAGCAAGATCACCAGCCTTCGCATGACGCCATCCAGTCAAGACTGAGTGATCGGTTATGCGAATTGGACTAGTACCCGCAACCGTACGAGCACTCCGAAGTAAGGGGGCTGCTCGCTAAGAGCTCGGTTCCCCGACTGCGGCGACAAGGACGTCGCATTCATCAACGCGGGGACGCATACCCATCTGCTCGAACATCTCCCGCGCGACGCGCAGCGGCGCTTCGAAGCCGGTCTCACCGGCCGCCGCCAAAGAGCGGCCCTGGCCGAGCAGCGCATAGGCCTGCTCGAATCTGCAACCGAAGGCTTGCCAATCGGCGGCAACTGCGCCATACCTCCGCGCAGCTTCAACGTGTTGACCCCGAGCTTCCGCCAAGAGAGCTTCGCCGGTCTCCGCGGACCTCTGGCGCAACGGCGTGTTCCGTTCGATCCGTGCCACCAGCCGACTAGCCGACTCCAGGGCGCCGGCTTCGAGAGCGCAGCGCATGATCACCGGCGCCAGATACGAATACTCCGTGCTCGTCTCCAGGCCCTCCATCCCGACCAGGTCTTCTATGAGCGCGATTGCCCCGGCACGATCTCCAACCGCAAACCGGGTCGTCGCCGCGACGGCGGCCCCGTCAACAAACATGTCGACCCATGACTGCCCAGCCACGCGGAATACTTCCTCGGCGGTCTGCAAATCCGGGGCACCGCGCTCCCGAGCCACAAAACACTTCGGCCAATCAGCCGTCATACGAGACAACGCGTCCCCTGAACTTCCGAGCTCGGCGATGAGGCGGTCGGCTTCGTCAATCGCCTCGGTCATCCGTCCGACGAATGGAAGGACAGCGATGCGGCTCCCACGGGTTATGCGTATCGCCCGCTGCAGGCCGCGAGGTTCAGCGAAGGCGAGTCCTTCTTCGAAAACGGCCAACGCTGCTTCGGGTCCCTCGAATAGGAGAGTGTCGACGCCAAGGTTGTTGTAGCCACCTGCGGCTAAATTTCCGGCGCCGGCGGCGACGCTCACTTCGATCGCCTTTCGCCCATCATCTAGGCCGCCCGCGTCGCCTAGCCCACACCGAGCGCCGGCCCTGCCCAGCAACGCGCGGCCTGGTGGAGGAAGGTCGAGCTCAGCGGCGGTCGCGAGAGCTTGGTCGGCTGCGGCGATCGCCCCCGAGTAATCGCCGGAAAGCATGCGCATGATCGACAAATCGGCAATGGCGGCAACAATCGCACTGCCTAAAGGCGCCTGCGACAAGACTTCAACTGCCTCTTCCGCGTAGCTGACCCCCGGATTGCCCGAGATGTCCTGTTGGGAAGCACCAAGAATGATCAATGCGGGAGCCAAAACTTCGGGGTCGTTGTTCCTTCTGGCAAGTGCGACTGCCTTAGTGGCGGCATCGGCGGACGCTTGAGGCTGTCCACTATCGAGGGCGGCCGCCGCCCATTTGGTCAGGATCCGGGCCCGGTCGGGGTGGTCTTCGGGGGTCAGGTCGAGGGCCCTGCTCAAAAGCTCAAGCGCTTTGTCGGTGTCGAGGCCAGCGGCTCGTTCCCCGGCCAGTAGAGCAAAGCGTTGCACACGGGGAAGTGCCTGTTGGCCGAGAGCCGTGTCTGCGGTGGCCTTGGCGAGTTCCAGCGCGGTGCCCGTGTGGTACGCCAGCACGTCAGCCAGGTCCTCCACCCGCTCTCCAGATTTGCTTTCGATCCAGTCCGCCGCCTTCAGGTGTCGGATCGCCCGCTCGGCCCGGGGTATCTGGCCGTAGGCGACGTCCCTGACAAGCGCATGCCAGAAGCCGTACTCCGGTTCACCTTCAATTGATGTCTGACGCGAGGGACGGACGAGTTCCTTGCGCGAAAGCTCGAGCAGGGCAATATCAACCTCGCCGGGAGGCCGGTCACCCATAGCTACTAATGCTCCACTCCAGAACACCTTTCCGATGACGGCGGCATCCTGCAAGAGCCGTTTCCGTTCCCCCGGGAGTGTGTCGAGCCGGGCGGCGATGAGTCCCTGGAGGGAGTCGGGAACCACGACTGTTCGATCCTTCCGCAGACCGCCAAACTCGTCTAGCAGATCACGGTCGCGCAACATCCGGACGAACTCCTCGGCGTAGAGGGGGT
>JAICND010000096.1 GCA_025929005.1 Acidimicrobiia bacterium | reverse complement strand
TTTGCGGGGAGAAAGAGACCGGCGGAGGACGCGAAGCCGGCTCCGACTCATGGAAGGCCTACATGCGGCGACAGACCACCACGATCAACTGGGGCGATGACCTCCCCCTAGCGCAAGGGATCTCATTCGGATAGGCGTGAGACGTGAGGCGTGAGACTCAACCGAAGCGGTAGCCGACGGAGCGCACCGTTGTAATCCACGAGGCTCGTTCCTCGCCGAGCTTGGCCCGCAGCCTTCGGACGTGGACGTCGACTGTTCTAGCCCCGCCGTAATACTCATAGCCCCACACCTTTGACAGGAGTTGTTCCCGGCTCCACACCCTGCCCTGGTGCTCAATGAAGAAGCGCAAGAGCTCGTACTCCATGTAGGTCAGATCGATGGGACGCCCGGCCAGGGAAGCCTGATAGGTGAGGACGTTCAACTCCAGATCCTTGAAGTGATGGACCTCATCGGTGCCGGCCGCGTGGGTCAAGCGCCGTACCCGCAGACGCAGTTCGGCGTAGTCGGGTGGCGCCATCAGGAAGTCGGTGATACCCACTGCCGCTTCGACCATCGTTAGCTGGGTGGCATCGATGACGGCCAGCACCGGCACCGGACTCTCAACCGAGAGTGCCTCCAGCATCCGCAGCCGCCGGAGCGGTTCGTTCCCGAGCTCGACGACCAGGGCGCCAGCATCTCCCGGGAACTCGCTCTCCAGATCGGTGACCCGCTCAGTTTTGATCCCGGCTGCCATCAGCGCCGAGGCCAAGGACTCGGAATGGTCGGCGGGAAATACCGCTACATCCATCTATCAGAGCACCGGCAGGTAGGTGTCGAGCTCGAACCTGCTCACGTGATGTTGGTACCGGTCCCACTCCCGGCGCTTGTTGCGGAGGAACCAGTCGAAGACGTGCTCGCCTAGGGTCTCCGCCATCAGCTCTGACTGCTCCATGCGATCGAGCGCTTCCGCCAGAGTTTCGGGCAGTCGGGAGATACCGGCCGCTTGCCGTTCGGCGTTGGTGAGGGCGTGCACGTTGCTGCTGACCTCAGGTGGCAGTTCGTATCCGTTGCGAATGCCCGCCAGACCGGCTCCCAACACGGCCGACAGCGCCAGATAAGGGTTGGCAGCGGCATCGGGTGAGCGATATTCGACCCGCACCGATTGTGACTTGCCCTTCTTCGCTAGAGGGATCCGGACCAGAGCCGACTGGTTGTTACGAGCCCACGAGATCCAGATCGGGGCGTCGAAACCAGCCACCAATCGCTTGTAGGAATTGACCCATTGGTTGGTGACCGCAGTGATCTCGGCTGCATGGGTGAGAAGACCGGCCACGAATTGCTGGCCAACTTTGGAGAGACCGTTGTCAGATCCGGGCTCGTAGAAAGCGTTGCGGTCGCCTTCGAAGAGGGAGAGATGCAGATGCATGCCCGAGCCGTCGTGAGCCTCGAGTGGCTTGGGCATGAACGTCGCGTAGATCCCGTGTTCCATGGCGACCTCTTTGACTGTTAGCCGGAAGGTCATGATGTTGTCGGCCATCGTGAGGGCGTCCGTGTAACGGACGATGATCTCGTGCTGGCTGGGAGCCACCTCGTGATGGGAGTGCTCCACCGGGATTCCCATGAGTTCCAGGGCATTGATGGTCTTGCGTCGATATTCCTGGGCGGTGTCGAGTGGGGTCAGATCGAAATAGCCGCCCCGATCAAGGACCTGCGGTTCGGGTCCGGCATCGGCAAAGTAAAAGAACTCCAGCTCGGGAGCCACGTAGAACGTGAAGCCGAGGTCGGCCGCCTGGGCCAGATTGCGCTTGAGAACCCCGCGGGGGTCGCCTTCGAAGGGAGCTCCATCGGGAAGAACGATGTCGCAAAACATGCGGGCCACCTGCTGGTCGGGCCTCCAGGGCAGGATTTGGAAGGTGGCCGGGTCGGGTTGGGCCAACATGTCGGCCTCCTGCACCCGGGCGTATCCGTCGACCGCCGATCCATCAAAGGTCATTCCTTCCTCAAAGGCGACCTCCAACTCGGCTGGGCTAATTGATACCGATTTGAGAAATCCCTGAACGTCGGTGAACCACAAGCGCACGAAGCGGATCCCGCGCTCCTCAACTGTCCGGAGCACGTATTCGGCCTGTTTGTTCATCTGCGTTCCCTCGGTTGGTAAT
Source organism: Acidimicrobiia bacterium (assembly GCA_025929005.1). Lineage (GTDB taxonomy): Bacteria > Actinomycetota > Acidimicrobiia > Spongiisociales > ZC4RG35 > JAICND01. The sequence goes on along the minus strand of JAICND010000096.1, from coordinate 4,214 downwards.
GGAAAGTATGGCCTAGCCCGAGGCCGTCACAACCAGCCGCTCTTCTTGAACTTGCGATGCAGGCCGTAACAAACGATTGCCATGAGCATCAGAGCCGCCGGGTATCCCCAGACCTGGGGGATCTCCGGCATGTGCTCGAAGTTCATGCCCCATATCCCGGCGAGCATGGTGGGCACGGCGGCGATGGCGATCCATGCGGAGATCTTGCGCATGTCGTTGTTCTGGCGGACCGTCACCTGGGTGAGGTTGGCCTCGAGGATCGAATTCAAAAGGTCGCGGAAGCTTGCGATTCGGTTGACCACCCGGACCAGATGGTCGTGAACGTCGGCGAAGTAGTGGTTCAACTCTTCGGGGATGACCTCGTAGCGACCCATCGCCAGGTGCAGAAGCGGCTCGACGAGCGGCTGGGTGGCCTGCTCGAACTCGAGCACCTCACGCTTGAGCTTGTAGATGCGCTGGGTCGGGTAACTGGCGGAGTCGGAAAACACTTCCGCCTCGAGTTCGCCGATGTCTTTGTCCAGTCCTGAAAGGACGGAGGCGTAATCATCGACCACCCGGTCGAAGATCGCCTGGAGAACTGCGCCCGGACCTACCGCCAGTTCGTCGGGGTGGTGCTCGAGTTGGCGCCGTACCTCCACCAGCTTGGAAGCTTCCCGGTGACGGACGGCGATGAGGAACTTGGCCCCCACGAAGATAAGGATCTCGCCCAGTTCAACCACTTCGACCGGGTCGACATACCGGGCCGGCTTGAGGACCACCAGGAGGGTGTCGTCGTACACGTCGATCTTGGGACGCTGATGGGCGTGGATGGCGTCTTCGACCGCCAATTCATGGAGGTCGAATTCGCGCCGAACTGCGTCGAATTCCTCGCTGGTGGGTTCATAGAGACCGATCCAACAGAAGGTGTCCGCCTCCTCACATCTTCGGGCGGCCCCTTCAAGCTCAAAAGCCCCTTCGACTCGACGGCCTTTGTGATAGAGAGCGGCGTCGACAAACACAGTCAGAAGCTAGTCGTGTGACGCCTTCCGGGGTGGTCCCGGAAAGAACCCATTCGTTCTCCGGACGTACTCGTCATAACCCGGCCGCCGCTTGCCGATGGTCTTCTCCAGGAGACCTGCTCCGGAGTACCGGATAAGGAGGGCGCTCATGAGGATGGGCCCCACGGCGGTCCACCAGGCACCGCCGGCAGCTGCAATCAGATAGAAGCCCCACCAGACGCAGAGGTCGCCGAAGTAGTTGGGATGACGCGTATATCGCCAGAGGCCGCGGTCCATCACCTTCCCATGGTTGGCCGGGTCGGCCTTGAACCTCGCCAGTTGCCAATCACCGGCAGCCTCGAAGAAGAGACCCACCGTCCACAGGGCGGTCCCTGCACCGTCCAGTAGCGAAACACCCAGTCCGGGATCGCTGTTGGCAATCCCGCTCTGCAATGGCAGCGAAATCACCCACATGAGTAGCGCCTGCAGCCCGAAGACGGTCCCGAGGCTCACGACGAAGAAGCGGTCGCCGTGCTTGCGGCGCATCTCCTGATATCGGAAGTCCTCTCCTTTGCCAAGGTTGCGTTTGGTCAGATAGATGCTGAGGCGTAGGCCCCACACGGTTGTGAGGATCACCAGCAGCCACCCGCGTGTGCCCACCGGTGCCGAGAAGTAGAGAACCGTCCAGACCACCAGGACGAAGCCAAAGCCCCAGATGAGATCGACGATCGAGGCGTCCTTGACAAGACCGCTGATCATCCAAGTGGTAAGCATGAGCAAGGCGATGGCGACGGCGGAGACGGCCGCGGCCTCAGCCATCTCGGGCTTCCAGCGCGTGCGTCCCGGTCAACCATCGATCCATCTCTGTCCACACCCCGTAGAGCCATTCGATTCGAGGCCTCCGACCCTCCGGTACCTCTGAGCGGGCGATCCGCCAGAGTCGAACGCGGACTTCGGAACCGAGCATGCCGCTTGACCAGATGTCTTTGATCCGGGCGAATCCTTCCAGTCCCTTGTGACCCATCACGATCACGTCCGCCGAGGAGACGTCGAGTAGCGCTGTCACACCCCCGAGGCGCGGTGGCAAAAGGCTGTGGAGACCCTGCCCCAGTGCCAGCAGACGGGGGCTCTTTCCCAGCGCCGCCAGTGCCCGTTCGCGTTTCTCGGGGCTGTACCGAGTGCCTTCGGGGTAGATCAGCACTCCCTCGTCTGACCTGAGATCAGTTGCCAGTCGTCGCAGCGCAGCCAACTCGCGGTCGGTGTCGGTCCCTTTGCGGTCGACGAAGTGGCTGAGGAGGTTGTTGCCGGCGAAGTCGATAGCAGGGTCCAGCAGCAGTTCCTTCTTGAAAACGTATCTGAGTCTGATGCGGTCGTGACGGGTGAAGACCTGAAAGGGCAGCAGGTTGTCGACGATCGAAGCGTGCCTTGACAAGACCAGGATCGGTCCGGGTGTGATCAGTTGTCTGCCTTCGACCTCGAGATGGAACCCGAAGATCAGACAGGCACTTTCCCACAGAAAGGTCGCCCACCATCTCTGCAGGCCGAACGTCATCATCACGATCCGTTGCCGGTTGCTTCCGAATGGGCTGATCAGCCATATCCATAGAGAGCCGAGGATCGCTCCGACCTCGGCGGTCAGATAAATGATCAAGAACGTGTACAGCCTCCAGGCGATCGGGGGAGTGCGGGATCGGAGGCGGCGGACCATGTCCACCAAGATGGCTACCACGAGTAGCGGCGGTGCCAGAAGGATCGCCACCAACCACATGATCAAGACGATGGGGACCGTGACAAGTCGTCGTTGCCACGCCGGAAGGTTCTGCACGGTTCTTATGTAACAACAATTGGGGGTGCTGGCGGCAAGTCGGGCGCCTATGGTCGGAGGATGGGTGCCGTGATCATTGGCACGGGCATGGCCGTGCCCGACAACGTGGTGACGAATGAGGACCTCACCCGCATCATGGACACATCCGACGAGTGGATCACGTCGCGCACGGGAGTTCGCGAACGTCGGTTCGTGGACGAAGGGGTGGGGTCGGCCGCGTTGGGATCCGAAGCGGCGAGGGCGGCACTTGCCGATGCCGGTTGTGGACCGGGCGATATCGACGCGTTGATCAATGCCACCATGACCCCCGACTTTCAGGCTCCAGGCAACGCCGCTCTTATTCAGCATGAGTTGGGGTTGGGGCCGATCGCTTCCTTCGACCTCCGTCAGCAGTGTTCAGGGTTTCTCTACGGGCTCGACCTGGCCGACTCTCTGATTGCCGCTGGAAGGGCGGACACGGTTCTCGTGGTTGGATCGGAGGTCCACGGCGGCTATTTCCCTTGGGGTGAGACCTTTGATGTTGCGCTGGGCAAGTCCGACCGTCAGCCCAGGGGTGAAGAGCGGGCACGCAATACGAGCTCCCGGTCGTGGACCGTGGTCTTTGGGGACGGAGCCGGGGCGATGGTGGTTCGACGTGGCGATACTCTCAACGAAGGTGTTCTGGCCTCGGAGCTCCACACGGATGGCAGCCAGTTCGATCTGATCCTCGTCCCGGGCGTCGGTTCCCGGCATCGGCCCTTCGTCGACCAGCGCCAACTCAACGATGACCTCCACGTACCCGTTATGGATGGGGCCTCGCTATACCGTCAGGCAGTGCGACTGATGCCGGCCGCTGTGAGGTCGGTCGCGGCCCGGGCGGGGATCGGTATTGAAGAGATCGACCTGGTTGTCGCTCACCAGGCCAACGACCGAATCCTGGAGGGTGTGCGAAGACAGCTCGACATGAGGGACGAGCGGGTCCCTTCCAACATCGCCAAGTACGGCAACACCACCTCGGGGACTCTGCCGATCCTGTTCCACGAGCTACGGCGGGCCGGCAGAGTCACCCCGGGAACGGTGGTCTGTTTCACGGCGTTTGGGGCAGGCGCCCATTGGGGCGCCCTGATTTACCGGGAGCCGCGTTAGTAGCCTCAGGCGATGCCGCGAATCCGAGCCGGCTCCATCGGCGAACACAAGGCCATCACACGCTCACAGATTCTCACCGCAGCCCGTCGGCTTCTCGAGGAAACCGGCAGCGCTGATGTCAACCTGGGTGATGTCGCGGCCGAGGCGGGGATCGGCCGCACAACCCTCTATGAGTATTTTCGGGACCGCGACGACCTGATTGCTTCACTCGTTGAGGAGAGCCTGCCTGCGGTGATGGAGGACTTGATCGGCCGCGTCGATCGGGGGCAACCACCGGCCGATCAACT
>JAICND010000305.1 GCA_025929005.1 Acidimicrobiia bacterium | reverse complement strand
TCCGGAACCGATCATTTCATCGTTGGTGAATGTGGTGACGTCCTCAACGGCTTCCCAAATGTGTCGGGGCAGGATGAACATCCCGAGGAGCCGATACTCGAAGGCAGCGATGGGCGTCTCCGACGTGAGAGTCACCGTGGTTGGGTTGGGAGACTCGAACGTAAACGGCGCCATGTAGAACGGTAGGAATGGGAAGTCCTCGGTATCGCGGTACAACGTGAGGCTGTAGAGGACATCCTCGGCGGTCAGCGGGGTCCCGTCGTGGAAGACCACACCGTCCCGGATCGTCAGCGTCCAGGTCAAACCATCGTCCGAGACCGACCAGTCGGTTGCGATCTCGGGCTGAAAGTTGTTTTCCAAGTCGATGTCGAGAAGGCTGTCGTACATCAGTTCGTACATGATGAAGTCCTCGGCCAGGACTCCCAAACCGGGATTGAGGTCGGCGGGAGACCCGCCATACCCGATCCGCACCGTGCCACCGGTCTGCACTTCCCCTCCGGTGGTGGTGGTGGTTTCGCCGCCGCCGGGTCCGCACGCCGCCGCCAGGACTGTTACTACTGCCAGCAGAGGTAAAACGAGTCTCCGTCTGTGTCGATTCACGCCTAACTTCCTTTCCGTCGCCCCAGCGACGTTAACCGCTCGGCCCGGTTGACGAGGCTCCAAGAAACCCCTCGAGAAACGACGTGGTTAGGGCTGCGATCTCCGCCAGGTCGTATCCACCTTCCAGCACTATGACAGTGGGCAGACCCATCTCTCCCAGGAGGGTTCCTGCGGTGCGGTAACCGTCGTGGGTCACCTCCAGGGGGCTCTCTGGATCACCCGACCAGGCATCGACCCCGAGAGAAACCACGATGGCCCTCGAACCCTCAGCCAGATCCCTGAGTTGTCCCACCGCCGACAGCCACTCACGATCTCCCGTCCCGGGTGGAATGGGAACATTGAGGTTGGAACCCTCTCCCGGACCCTCGCCTCGCTCGTCTGCAAACCCTAGAAAGTGAGGGAAGTAGCCGGCAGCGGGATCGATGTGCACAGATCCGTAGCGAACATCGGCTCTCCGGTAGAAGATCTGCTGGGTGCCGTTGCCATGGTGGGCATCGAGGTCGATTACAGAAACCGGCTCGCCCATGGGAGCAACGAGCCTTGAGGCTGCGATGGCTGAGCTGTTGAGATAACAGGAACCGCCGTAGAAGTCCCTCCCCGCGTGATGACCCGGTGGACGAACCGCCGCGAAAGCAACCTGCTCTCCGGCCACCACAAGGTCAACCGCGGTGACCGCGCAGCTGGCGGCCGCCTCGATTGCTTCCCAGCTACCAGGACCGATCAGAGTCATCGTGTCGAAGGCATACAGCCCCGCCAGAGCTGCCAGCGACGCCGGCCTCCTCGGCGGGCGTCCAGAACTGAACGAGTACAACGGAAACACGTAAGGGACGACCCGATCCTGTCCCGGTTCGCGGGGGTACCCGGACTCCTGCCAGCGCGACCAGGCGGTTCTCAGAAATTCGACCAGTCCAGGATCGTGCACTGCCTCAAGCTCGGCCGCAGTAACCGAACGGGGCGCTACCAGCTGGTGTCCCTGGGCTTCCGTCGCGGCGGCGACCAGCTCAACCCGGCGAGCGACTTCGGTTCCAACGATTCGCACCCCCACCCAGATCTCGGCGGCAGGATCGTGTCGGGTTAGGTCTGGCGAATAGACGACTTTCATCCGGCAGACGGTACGAATGCCATCTCCCGGCGGAACTTCTTCCAGTCAGAATTCTTGGTCGACCAGATGATGTCCGTGACGACCTGGCCAACGGTGATCACGAGCAGCAACACCATTGCCCAAGCGGCCGCTCCCATAGCCCAGCCGGCTCCGAGTCCAACCAGCGGTATGACCTTCGTTGTCATCGCGCCCGCCGCATGCATCCACGCCCGTCGAGCGGGGGGAACCCTGAGATAGCTGGCGTAGTCGACCTTGACCCCGGGTTGGGGGCGGCGAAGAGTGCCGACGAACCAGTGGGTAAAGCGCATTCCCTGCAAACGACCGACCGCGAGATGAGCAAGCCCATGAGTGGACACCATCAGAATCCCGGTCCCCACCAACAAGAAAACGGCCTGGGTCAAAGGCGACGCTCCATACGCCAGCCCGATTAGCCACAAACCGAGGGCCGTGGCCACTAAGGCGAGCATCGTGCCAACTGCCACAGGTAGCCTGATCAGGGCCCATCGTTGGAAAACGGTCCGATCAATCTGACCGATCCGGTCGGCCAGTCCGTCAATCCAGCCAGGGTTGCGTTTGACGGAGGTCACGGCTTCCCAGAAACCGCTGCCTGCCAGGTCGAGATCGTCGCCGGCCGCCAGTGATCTCTCGATCGCAGTCAAGATCGATTCAACCTGGGGCCTGTCCACGACCTCGTAACGATATCCCCTTTCGACCCGCCATACCCCTTGAGCCAGCGCGTCCACCGATGTACAACGGCTCCATGGCGAGACCCACCGTTTTCAATCACAAATATCTGTTAGATCTCGTGAAGGAGCAATTGGGCGACCACGAGGTCGTGGTCAAAGACGATGGCTGGACAGTGCATGATGAGACGCTGGGGGCGGTGTTCGGTCTCGTCAACCTGGCCCAGCATCTGGATGGGATTGACGAAAGACTCTGGCGGGACCGGGTGGAGGAATGGGTGCAACGGCTCCTCCGTATTCGCCCTGCCGAGCCAACCGATTATCACCACGCCGCTCCCCGGCTGCGGGTGCGGCTGGCAGCGGAAACCAGTGAGCCGGGCTGGGCCGTTCATCGGCCGGTGTGCGACGGGCTCGATGAGATGCTGATGCTTCGCAACGATGTCGGGTGCGAGACCGTCAACGAAGATCAACTCGCCAGGTGGGGACAGCCAATCGAGCAGGTCTGGAAAGAGGCCCGCGAGCACACCATCTGGGACGAAACCCGCCAACGGCGGATCCTCGCTCGCGGCAAGACCCGCCTCATCTGGGTGAGGGACAGCTTTTTCGCCAGCAGCCTCTTACTACATCTCGATCACCTGCTGTCCCGCCGCAACGAGCACGGCGCCCTGGCGAT
>JAICND010000425.1 GCA_025929005.1 Acidimicrobiia bacterium | reverse complement strand
TCGACCGGCCCGACCAGCCTGTACCCGTGATTGTTTCCGCCTTCGGGTCCAGCTCGGCGGAGCTGGCCGCCGACATTGGAGACGGTCTCTGGATAACCGGGGCAGCTGCCGACACCATCGAGGCGTATCGAGCCGCCGGAGGTAAGGGACCGGTCTACTCACAGTTGACGCTGTGTTGGGCCACCGATCGCGACAAGGCTGTCGAAACCGCCCACCGGCTGTGGGCCTTCACTGCACTGACAGGTCAGCTCAACCAGGACCTGGCGACAGTGCAACACATCGAGCAGGCCGTCGAAATGGTTACGCCCGAAATGGTGGCCGAGCAGATTCCATGCGGGCCCGATCCCGAGCCAATCGTCGAAGTGGCGCACGAGGCGATCGAGGCAGGGGTGGATCACCTCTACTTCCATCAGGTGGGCTCAGACCAAGAAGGTTTCATCGACTTCTGGAAGTCGAGTCTGCGCGACGAAATCTTGAGTTAGCTACTCAGGTTCGAGTTGCGTCGTTTCGAGTTGCGACAGGGCGCGTCCGACCAGAACAAAGCCATACATGGTCGTGGCCAGGGCGATCCCGGCAATTATGAGTAGGACCCGAGCGATGTTCTCGCTCCGCGACAAGCCGGTAGTGGTGCTCTCCATTGCCACGCTCACCCGATCGGTCGAGTCCCGGTAAGTGTTGATGGCGGCTCGCGCCTCAGACACCGAGGTTCGCATGTTCTCGACCTGCGTCGAAAGGATCCTCGACTGCGACCGGAATCCCTCCGCCTGGGGGACAAGCAGACCGATGGTGGCCGCGTTCTCGCGAAGCCGCTCGGGCAGGGGGCCCAGTTGCTCATCGAGGCTGATGAAGGCCTCGTCAAGAGGGACTTCCGGATCGTACGGCACCCCGAAGAAGGCCAGACTCGACAGGGTCCGATCGATGACCGCCGAGGCTTCGATTAGACCAGGCATGGCGGCCCTGATCGCATCGATGGTGGCAGGCAAATCTTCACCGATGATCAGCGATGCCTCTTCGATAGCGGCGGAGACGGTCTCCGCACTGGTGGAGGCCTGATCGGTGGCGGCCGATGCTGCTTCGAGGCTGGTCGTCAGGGTCGCTAAGGCTTCGTCGGCGATTTCGAGTGTGGTCTCGATCGTGACTATCGCCTCTCCGGTGATCACCGTCGCCCCCTCAAAACGACGAAAGACATCGTTGAGGAACACCCACCCTGCAACCGTCAAAGCGAGGGCAGCGATGATGCCGGCAATCCCGGTTTGGGTGATCGTCTTGCCCAGCTGAGGTCGCGCCTGGACGACTCGTACCAGGGTCATTAGACACCAAAGATACCCGTAGCGACGACGCCGCAAACAACGGTTTGAACACCTGGGTTTTGGGTAGTCCCAGGCCCGCATGACCCTGCCGACTTCCACCGGGACGACTCACGCCGTTCGCGCCCGTGGCCTCACCCGGACGTTTCCTTCCGGGGTGGGTGTTCACGAACTGGACCTCGACGTGGAGGCGGGGACGATTTTCGGATTCATCGGTCCGAGTGGATCGGGCAAGACGACCACGATCCGCCTTCTCACTGGAGTCCTGGCGCCCGATGCCGGGGAACTTTCGGTGATCGGGACCCGCCCTGTCGACTTCGACCGAACCGAGCGCACGCGCCTCGGATACATGCCTCAGCGCTCTGTGCTCTATCCAGATCTAAGCCTTTGGGAGAACCTCGGGTTTTTTGCCTCGCTGTTCGGAATGCCCTGGAGAGGAAGACGGCGCCGAATGGACCACGTGATGGACCTGGTCGAGCTCACTGATGCGAAAAGTCGCCTGGTGCGGGATGCGTCGATGGGTATGCAGCGCCGGCTCTCGCTCGCTTCGACCCTGATCCATGATCCCGACTTCCTGTTGCTCGACGAGCCCACCGCCGGGATCGACCCGATGCTTCGTCGCAAATTTTGGGATCACTTCGCCTCTCTGCGAGACCAAGGACGAACCTTCTTTGTGACTACTCAATACGTCGGAGAAGCGGCTTATTGCGACCGGGTCGGAGTTCTGGCCGAGGGGCGCCTGGTGGCCGTCGATACCCCTGACGGTCTAAGACGCCAGGCCTTCGGGGGTGACGTCGTCGACGTATCGATGGCGAATCCGATTTCGGCGGTTGACCTGGAGGAGATGATCCGGACGGTCGGGGCCTCCCGCAGCCAGCGGCTTGACCTCACGAGTGTCCGGCTAACCGTTGAGAACGCAGGGGATGCTGCTCCCCTCTTGTCGACCTGGGCTCTCGAGAAGGGGATCGAGGTGGAAACCGTCGATGAATATCGCCCGGCTTTCGATGATGTCTTCGTGGAGCTGGTCAGCCAGCTCGCCCCGGCGCCCGAGGACGAAGAACGATGATCAGGTCGCTGGCCTTCTTCCGCAAAGATCTGTTCG
>JAICND010000095.1 GCA_025929005.1 Acidimicrobiia bacterium | reverse complement strand
GTACGAGCGGGCCCTGACCTGACCCTAGTCAGACGTGCCCACTCTCAGACCAACCCTCAGGACTGGGCGTCCTTTTCGACGGGCATGCCCTCGTTGGTAGCGGCGTCGGCTTCCTGCGCACCCTCCTGGATTCCCTTGCGGAACTCCTTGGCCGATGCGCCGATCGATCGGGCCAGTTCAGGAAGTTTGCGGGCGCCGAAGATCAAAAGCACCACCACGAGGATGATGATCCATTCGGGACCTTTGGGTGAAAACATTGGCTAGAGCCCTCCTTGCCGCCCAGCCTAGCCGCAGCAGGGACTTGTACCTCTAGGGGTTTGACCAAGCTCGCCTTCGAAAGCTTCATTGCCTGACCGTCGACCCCGACGTTCATTGGCGCGTGACCCACGAAATCGGTAGGTGTGCCAACGAAGAATCTCTGGAGCGAAGCTAGGACGCCAATGAATGGACCTCAGGAGATCGCCATCGAGTCGATCAGCTTTTGGATCCTTTCCCGGGTAATGAACCGTACCCGGGGCTCACGACGCTCGAGCATGTAGACGTCGAAGGGTCCGTACTTCTCTGAAACGAGCAGACCCCGGCTGGCACCGGTGGTGGAGAACTCCACCATGAATCGGCGGATCACTGAATCGTCAAGTTCGGGATGGTCGCCTGGCTTGTAGCGATCTTCCACGATGTAGGTCCGCTCGCCGCCCTTGTTAGCCACCCACCCCGACATTCCAGCTGGACTGATTTGATATCCGAACAGCTTGAGCACCCCGGTCACCAATTCCCCGGCCGACGCCGACGCCGGATCCACTCCCTGGGCCCGGAGACCAGTGTCGATCGCTTTGGGCAGTCGCAGTTCGTCGATGAGGGGCTTGAGTTCGTCGCGACGCTCCCGGCCCATCGTGCTCGGTGCGATCTCAGGGGCCGCCTCGTCCGAGAAGGACTGTTGCAAGGGGTCACGACCAAGGACCGACAGGTTGAGGATGCTCATCCGGTCGAGCTTGGGCGGAAGTTGTCCGGGGGTGTCGAGCCTGGTGCGTCCCACCTCGATGGTTTCGCCCCGTCCGGCCAACGCCACCACCTGAGCGAGGCTCGGCATCGGCAAGTGATGCCGACGCTCCCGCACCACCTCGATGGCTTCGCCCATCAACAGTTCCGCAAGGACCTCGTCCCCTCCAGTCGGATAGGGAACATCGAATCGAACTACGGCGGTCCCGCCGTCGATCTGAAAGTCCGCCACGACGGGGCGAGCGTGGTCAATCTCCATTGCGACCTGGGGAGCCGCCGGGGCAGCTTTCCGTTTCTTCTCCGGCGCCTCGATTCCCAACTCGGCTCGCAAAGCCTGACGGCGGCGACTGAGAACCACCGCAACCACGATGAGTATGACGGCGGCGACGATGAAAGCCTGTCCTGCTGGCATATGGAAGGAATACTAAGGCTCAGCGTCGTCAGAATCAGTGAGGAAAACCTCGGCGGTCGGTTCTTCGAGACCTGCATCGAGGCGATTGATCATCTCAGAGCGGGACGAAGGCGTCCCAAATGCCGTCACAACGTCGTCGCCCTGCAGGCGGGTGGCGCCCGTTGGCACCAGGACTTCCCGCATCCTCCTGACCGAAACCAGCGTGGAGCCGTCCGGCCAGGAGATCTCGCGCACTAGCTTGCCGTCGGCGATCGACCCGGTCGGCACCCGGAAGTCGTAATAGCCAGCCCCGGGGTCAGTCCGTTGATCCAGGCGTTGCCGCACTAACTCTCGATCCGTGCGACCGGCCAGGGCCTGGTGATAGGCACGGACCGCCTCCTCTCGCCTGAACAGTCCCTCAAACCGGCCGCTGCCATCCTCGGCGACGACTGGCAACCGGCCGACTGCCAGGCTGGCCATGCGCTCGAGAGCCCGCGACACCTGTGTGGAGCGCGTGACTGTGACAGGTCGTCGGGTCATCACTTCGTCGACAATCATCTCATGGGCGCGGGCGCCTGCCCGGACGATGTCGCTCATCGTGAGGATTCCGACTAGCTCGTCACCGCGAACCACCACGATCCCGTTGTAACGGTATCGATCCATCTCCTGACGGACCTCGCCTATGGACTGGCCCGACCTGGCAACAACGTGGGGACGATGCATAACCTCGCCAACGGTCACGGTGTCGAGAAGATCGACATCTCCGTGGGATGCGATCGTGATTCCGCGGCGACGGAGAGCCGACGTGTAAATGCTGCCGGGATAGAAGCGTTCAGCCAGAAATGTGGCCAGGGTCGTGCCAAGCATCAAAGGCAGAATCAGCCCGTAGTCACCCCCTCCCGTGACCTCGAAGACGAGCATCATGGCCGTGAGCGGCGCCCGTGCGACTGCTGCCACCATCGTGGCCATCCCCACAACAGCCAGCGCCCCAGGCTCCAGAGTCCCGAAGGTCCATATCGGATCGAGGAGACGTCCGGCTGCAGCTCCCAACACCCCTCCGATAAACAGGCTCGGAAAGAAAGAACCACCCGCCCCGCCCGAGGTAGTCGTGAAAGCCGTCGCCACCAGCTTGGCAAAGGCGAGTATTCCGAGCGCCCACCAGGCGGCCAGATCGAGACCCCGAAAACCCGTCACTTGCTCCGCCACCTCGGACTCAAACAGGAGCCGCTGGAGAAAGCCCTGTCCGGTGCCGAGGATGTCGGGGATAAGAAAGCCGATAGCGGCCACGACCAGGCCGAAGCCGACGGGACGACGCCACCCAATCGGCCGCTTGCGCACGGTTCGATCCGCCAGATCGATCAACTTCAGGAACGCGACCGCGGCGAAGGCGGCCAGCACGGCCAGGCCTATATAGAGGAAGAGCAGCCGGAAGTCGTCAAAGGTGTATGAGGTGGCCCGCAAGGTCAATTCGGCACCAACCAGACTCCGGGTGGTGATGGCGGCCACCACTGAGGCGATAACGATCGCCGACACGTGGCGTACCGCAAAGCTGCCGATTATCACCTCGAGGGCAAAGAGCATTCCCGCGATGGGGGCGTTGAAACTGGCCCCGATGCCAGCGCCGGCACCGGCGGCCACCATGCTGCGGACCTGATCCTCCCCCATCCGAAAGAAGCGGGAGACCACTGAACCGATGCCGGCCCCGATCTGGACAATCGGTCCTTCCCGTCCGCCGGAGCCTCCTCCGCCAAGCGTGAGGGCTGTAGCCAGCATCTTGGCGGGCACGACCCGCCCCCGAATCCGGCCACTGCGAATGGTGAGGCCCGCGATCACCTCCGGAACTCCGTCTCCTTCTACTTCGGGTGCCACTCTTTGTGCCACTAGCCATGCCAGCCAGAATCCCAGCGGCACCGCCACGAAGACCCACCAGCGAGAGCCTCCCGCCCACCGCTCCAACGCTGCAAAGCCCTGCTCGATCCCGTCGATCACGATCACCAAGCCGGCAGCCCCGACTCCTATCCCAGCCCCCACCACAGCAGCCACCGCCAGCAGACCGGTGGTCTCCCGTTCGGTGAGCAATTCGACGGCGGGGAGGTGTCGCCATCGGTTGAAGAGGCTCTTTACGGTGGTCACGACAAGCCGGGCGAGCGTAACCACTTGTAGTCAGGTTTTATGAGCAGATGTTCTCTACCCCACTAGGCCGGGCGGTCCTCGCCCGGTTCGTTTCCCGAGTGGGAGGCGAGGCGGCCTTCTTCGTCGGGATATGGGGTAAAGCCACTTTTGAGTTCCGAGCTACTGCTACGGAATTGGCGGTGGTGATGGGGGCGTTGGGACTGGCCTCTTTGGTGGGCTCGTTGTGGTCCGGTTATCTGGTCGACCGCTTCGGGCCTAAGCGGGTTTTGGTTTGGTTTGAAGTCGCGTTCGTGCCGACGGCCCTGGGGGTCACCCTGGCCGGGGATTTGCGGCAGCTGACAGTCCTCGTGTTCTTCATTGGACTGGTGGGAGCCCCGGTCTACACAGCCGTGGCCTCGCTGGCGCCGTACCTGACCGACGACCCGACGGAACTCGCTCGCATCAACAGCTGGCTGGAGGGAGCCGGCTGGGCGGCATTCATCATGGGCCCGGCGGCGGGCGCCTTGGCAGTGCGGTATGTCTCCCTCGACTCGATTTTCGTCCTCGATGCCGCCACCTCCCTCATCGGCGCTCTCCTGGTTGCCCGGATCACACTGCGTCCGGTGCCGACGCATCGAAATCACGCCCGGATGCGGGAAGAACTCGTCGCTGGAGCTCGCTTTGCGTTCTCGCGGCCGGATCTTCGGTTCGTTCTCCTGGCGGGTACCAGCGTGTGGCTGGCATACGGGGCCTTCAGTGCGTTGGAGCCGTTGTTCTATCGAGAGGTGCTGAGAACGGGCCCGGAGGCGTTGGGATGGGTCAACTCGGTTTTTGGGCTCGGCCTCGTAGCCGGCACCCTGGTGGTGCCAAGGCTCCCACCGTTCTGGCGGAGCACTCGTGGCCTGGCGGTGGCCGTGGCCCTCAACGGCGCTGCTGGCCTCGTGTATGTCGGAACCAATCGCATGCCGGTGGTTGTGGCTGGCGCGGTGTTGTGGGGGTGGGTGATCGGCCTTCTAGTCCCTGTCTATCGGACGCTTCTGCAGACCCGGACCCCGCACGAACTTACGGGGCGGGTGCAGGCGACCAGTCAAACCCTCGCAGACACGATGCGACTCGTACCCTTGCTCCTGGTGCCGGTCCTGGCGGTTCGGTTCGGAGTGCAACCGGTCCTCATCGCCGACGTGATCGGGCTAGCCATATTGGGCCTTGTCCTAATTTCCGCCGCCGGTCGATATGAGACAGTTCCGCTGGAGTCATAGGCTGGGGCCATGTGCAGGTCGATCAAACAACTCCGCGAAGGAACTGAGGTAGCAACTCCGGCCGAGATCGAGGCCGCCGCTCTGCAGTTCGTCCGAAAGATCTCGGGCTTTCGTCAGCCTTCCAAGCGCAACCAGGATGCCTTCGATCACGCCGTCGCCGACGTAGCTGGCGCGGCCACCCGTCTCCTCGATCAGATCACCGCCTTGCGGTCAGCCTGATCGCCTATGGAACCTCAAGCCCCTGAGGTTGACCGATTTTCGCAGAAGTGGTGGGTGTTCGGCACCGTGGCCGCGGGAGTGCTGCTGGCCACGATCGATGGGAGCATCGTCAACATCGCTCTTCCGACGCTCGTGGATGAGTTCGATACATCGTTTGCGGTTGTGCAGTGGGTGGCGCTCGCGTACTTGCTGACGCTGGCCGCCCTTAGCCTCGGAGTAGGACGCCTAGGCGACGTTGTGGGGAAGAAACGGATCTACGTCGCCGGGATGGCGGCCTTCACCCTCGCCTCGGTGCTCTGCGGCCTGGCTCCGGGAGTCGAGTGGCTCATAGCTTTCAGGGTCATCCAGGCAGTCGGTGCCACCATGATCCTTTCGCTCGGCGTCGCCATTCTCACGGAAGCGTTTCCGTCCCAGGAAAGGGGCCGGGCGATGGGCTGGATCGGAACAGCTGTCTCGCTTGGGGTCGTGACCGGTCCCGTGTTGGGCGGGATCCTCCTGTCGACGTTTTCGTGGAGGTCGATCTTCTGGGTGAACCTGCCGGTGGGAGTCGCCGGTGTCCTCCTTGCCTGGCGCCACGTTCCGGAGACGCCTCCCCACCCGGGACAAAGGTTTGACCTGAGAGGGGCGGCCGTTTTGGGAGGGGCGTTGTTCGCATTCGCCCTGGGCCTCACCATGGCCCAAGGCCGCGGTTTTGACGATGTCCTCGTTGTGGGCTTGCTGGCGGGCTCGGTGCTGGCAGTGGTGATGTTCATTCGCATCGAGCGGCGTCATCCCCATCCCATGATCGAACTTTCCCTCTTCGCCAACATGCGGCTCACGGCCAGCCTTGCCACGGGGTTTTTCACCTTTGTGACCGTAAGCGCTTTCTTTCTGCTTATGCCCTTCTATCTGGAAGGGGTTCTCGGTCTGTCGACCCGCCAGATGGGTCTGGTGATGGCGGCCGGCCCCTTTGCCCTCGGAGTGGTTGCCCCCCTGGCCGGGAACCTCTCCGATCGAGTTGGGGTGCGCCGGGTAGCCATGACCGGCCTCGTAATCCTTACCGTTGCTTATCTCCGACTCAGCGGTCTGTCTGAGGACCTGAGCATCCCCCGGTACCTGACGTTGGCCATTCCGATCGGCATCGGCATGGGGATCTTCCAGTCACCCAACAATGTGGCGATCATGAGTTCGGTCCCCCCGCGGTATCTGGGCCTCGGCAGCGGCCTCCTCAATATCACGCGCCTGCTCGGCCAGATCACGGGAGCAGCAGCCTTGGGGACCTTGTGGGCGACACGCGTTCGCTCCTACGAGGGCGGACAGCTCCCACCGGGAGGGGTCACTGCTGCCTCACCCAGCGCCCAGGTCGCCGGTCTGGGCGATACCTTCCTCGTGGCGGGGTGTCTCC
>JAICND010000223.1 GCA_025929005.1 Acidimicrobiia bacterium | reverse complement strand
GTGTCGTTGTTGGCCGAGATCGAGGCCACCGCGGCTATCGACTTCGACTCGATCGGGGTCGAGATGTCACCCAGCGCTTTCACAACGGCTTCGACGGCCTGCTCGATGCCTCGCTTGAGATCCATCGGGTTGGCACCGGCGGCAACGTTGCGAAGGCCTTCCTTCACCATGGCCTGAGCCAACACGGTGGCAGTGGTGGTCCCGTCACCGGCGACGTCGTTGGTCTTGGTCGCGACTTCTTTGGCGAGCTGGGCGCCCATGTTCTCCCATGGGTCATCGAGCTCGATCTCTTTGGCGATGGTCACCCCATCGTTGGTAATCGTGGGTGAACCCCACTTCTTTTCCAGCACGACGTTGCGGCCTTTGGGACCGAGGGTGACCTTGACTACGTCGGCCAGCTTGTTGACACCCGCCTCAAGGCCGCGGCGAGCGTCCTCATCAAATCGCAGGTCTTTGGCAGCCATTTACTTCCGTCCTCCTGTGCCGACGATGGCAAGCAAGTCGCGGGCCGAGAGCACCAGGTACTCATGCCCTTCATACTTAACCTCAGTGCCGGCGTATTTTGAGTAGAGCACCTTGTCTCCGACGCTCACGTCCATGGGTAGGCGTTCGCCATCGTCATTGAGGGACCCCGGGCCTACAGCCAGAATCTCACCGATCTGCGGCTTTTCCTTGGCCGTGTCGGGAATTACCAGCCCGGAGGGGGTCCGCTGCTCCAACTCATCTTCGGGCTTGACGACCACACGATCGCCTAGCGGGCGAAGATTCATGTGACTCCTCCTGTACAGTGACTTAGCACTCACGGACTGTGAGTGCTAAGTCTACGTTAGCACTCACCTATACCTGACTGCTAATCGGACCGACCAGCCGTGGAATATTCGACCCATAGCGACCGCCCGCATACATAGCCTCTGTCGATGGAGCCTGACCATTACGACGCGCTGTTTCGCAGCCAGGTCGCCGGGCGCCATCTGATCCTCACCGGAGCCCCGCTGGCAGCGTTTGACTCGAGCTTTCTTCAGCGTCTCCTCGACCACGGCGCGGCGGGCATCTTCATCATCGCCGATGGTGTGGGCACGGGAGATTTGCCATCTTCTGACCTGGCGGAATGGATCATTCTGCCCGGCAAGGCTGAATCAATCAACGACGAGATCCGCAGATTCCGACGCAAGCTGGCGCGCCCGAGCAAGCGATTGCGGGATCGGCTCGACGAATGGGACCCGGACCGAACGGCGCTGGTTATGGGGGTCGCCTTCTACTCAATGTCCCGCCTGGCAGGAAGGAGGGTCCTCGGTGCTCGCCGCCCCGAGTGGGAAGCTCTAGAGGACAAGGTCGTGATCGACGAGGTCTGGGATGCTGCTGGGTTAGAGCGCGAACCGACCAAGGTCGTGACCGCCGAAGCATCCGCCCTAAAGAGAGCCGCCCGGAACCTCGATCGAGGCGACGGAACCGTGTGGGCGGGGGATGCCCGTGAAGGCTTCAACGGCGGAGCTGAATATGCTCGGTGGATCCGGACGAAGGATGACCAGCCCGAGGCGATCGCGTTTTTCGGCGAGCACTGCGATCACGTGCGAGTCATGCCGTTTCTGGAGGGCATTCCCTGTTCGATCCACGGCATGGTGTTTCCTGAGACCACCATCGTTTTTCGACCCTGCGAGCTCCTCACTCTGAGGACGGGTGGCAGCCTCTTCTACTACGCGGGCTTCTCCTCGTACTGGGACCCCTCTGAAGGCGACCGTCAGAAGATGCGTGAAATCGCAAGAAGGGTCGGCGAGGCGGTGAGGGCGAGAGTTGACTATCGGGGCGCCTTCACGGTCGACGGGGTGATGACAGTCGACGGCTTCCGCCCCACCGAGCTCAACGCCAGGGCCGGCGCAGCCTTGTCCCTACTAAGCGGGCCAAGTCCCCACATACCTTTTGGCGTGATCCAGCGTGCCCTCGTCGAGAGACAGGACTACGACTACCGACCCGCCGAGCTAGAGACGGTATTGGTAAGCAACGCCGACGACAACCGGCGGGCAGGCATCCATGCGATCGTGAGACGACGCCAGGAGAAGTCAGAAAAGTTGGGCGTGACCGGACAGGTCGGCGCGCTGCGGATTGTCGACAAGGATGACAACATCACGGCGTCGCTTACCTTCGGTCCGGGAGCTGTAGGCGGTTTCTTGCGGGCCGATCCCACCGGACTTCTGCAAGCGGGCGATTCCGCAGCACCGGTGGCATGCCAGCTCCTGGCTTTGGGAGATTCCCATTGGCAGCTGGGAATCGGAGAGCTATTGCCCCCGAAGTCGGTCAGACTCTGAGCTCGCTATCACCCGAGCCGACGCCCGGGATCTACGCCGATCGCCCAGTCCGAGAACCTGCCGAGACGCAGCCAATGGGAGCCGGCCATACCGATCATGGCGGCGTTGTCGGTGCAAAGAGCCGGCGAGGGGATGCGAAGCTTGACCCCCCTGGCATCAGCCTCCTCAGCGAACCGCTGACGCAAACGACGGTTCGCAAGGACTCCTCCCCCGCCACCCACAACTTTGACACCGGTCTTGTCGACGGCCCGGAAGGTCTTGTCGACCAGAACATCAACGATCGCCTCCTGGACCGAAGCAGCCACGTCGGCTAGTGGCGGCAAATCACCAGAGGCCCGGCCCTTCTCGATGAACCGCACCACGGAAGTCTTCAAACCGGAAAACGAAAGCTGGTCGGGACGATCAAGCATGGCGCGGGGAAACTTCACCGCCTGGGGATCCCCACCGTCGGAGGCGGCATCGATGGCAGGCCCGCCCGGAAAGCCCAGGCCCAACACCCTTGCCAGCTTGTCGAAGGCCTCACCAGCGGCGTCGTCGATCGTCTCCCCGAGGATGTGATAGGTACCCCAGTCGTCGACTAGGACGATCTGTGAGTGGCCGCCCGAGGCCAGGGTGACCACCGCCGGGGGTACGAAGTCCTCGAACTCGAGCCTGGGCGCCATCAGGTGACCCTCCATGTGATCGATCCCGATAAACGAGAGCTGGCGGGCCCAAGCCGTCGCCTTGGCAAACGAATGGCCAACGAGAAGCGCCCCGACTAGTCCGGGTCCAGCCGTGGCCGCCACCCCGTCGAGGTCGGCCGGATGCACCCCGGACTCCATCAGCGCCTGGTGGGTCAAGGCTCGAATCGACTCGACATGGGCACGGGCCGCCACCTCGGGCACAACGCCTCCAAACCTGGAGTGGAGATCGACCTGCGAAGAGAGCACGTTCGAGAGCGTGTCCGCTCCCCTCACGACCGCCACCGCCGTCTCATCGCATGATGTCTCGAATGCGAGGACCAGCGGATTCATTCGAGGCCCTTCTGTATCTCGGCGAGGCGGTTCATGTATTCCTCGCCGTGAATGTCGTGCACCCACATGACCAGGGCGTCCTCGTCGCGGTAATAACGCTTGCGAACCCCTACCGGCGCCATACCGAAGCGTTGGTAAAGCGCCTGGGCCTGGAGGTTCGATGTCCGAACTTCGAGAGTGAGGCTCGTGGCCCCGGATTCGACTGCGATCTCGGCAAGATTGAGCATGAGGCGGGTTCCGACTCGGCCTCCGCGGTGGTCGGGGGCAACTGTCACCGTCGTCACGTGCGCTTCCGGTATGACAAGCAGCAGACCCCCATACCCGACTATCCCTTCGGCCGTCTCGGCGACCAGATAGGCGCGGCCGGGTCCTGCCAGCTCATCACGAAAGATGCCCTCGGTCCACGGAGTCGGGTAGGTGGCGCGTTCGATGTGCAGGCATGACTCGATGTCGGTGGGCTTCATCGGCCTAATGGTGACTACGCCGACCATGGATCCCCCGGCTGCAGCTTGTCCCAATTAAGGGTGACGTCGGGTTCCCTCAGGTAGATGGGGCGCAAAGTCTCGGCAGGGAACGGGCCCTTTTCCAGCTGCGACAGACCGACCTCCAATAGTGAACGGGCGG
>JAICND010000457.1 GCA_025929005.1 Acidimicrobiia bacterium | reverse complement strand
CTTGTTCCGGCCATTGACTGGCCAACGCTGCCGGGCTTATCGTGGCTCTTGCCCCAAGAGGCAGAAGGTTTCCAGGCCGGAGAGGTCGGGCCCGCAAGGGTCAGGCGCGATGGCTCCGGAGCCGGACCGTTTCTTGGGGCACTATCTTTTTTCCGGATCCTGTGTGTTCGCCCGGGGTCGACCTCAACCCTCCTTAACGCAGGCATCCTCTGGCTCCTCAGGTTTGTAGTACAAACTAGTTGACAGCCCGCCCTCCTCATCGTAGGCTGGTTTGCGACACCAACTAGTTTGAGAGGAACGGAGTCATGGAGCGCAGCCGGCTTGAGGCGGTGGGAGCCGAGTACCCGCACCTGCGGGGGCTCTTCCTGGGACCGCTCGGAATCGTCGTAATCGCGTCCGGCTTGGGGAACATGGAATGGGGACCGTTCCGGCATCCGCTGGTGGTCCCGGTGATCTACCTGGCTGCGGCGCTTGCCTGCCTGCCGATTGCCTACTTCTATCAGCACTCCTACGGCAATGTCCGGATGTCCAGGAACGCACAGATCAGAGGCGCCGTCGCCCTGGTGGTTTGCGTGCCGGTGTTGATCGCAAGCTCGATCGTCGACTACCGGCTGGAGCTGCCGATCTGGGGATTCCTCGGTTCCTGGGCAGTGTTGATGCTGGCCTCCTACGCATTCAGCGCAGGGCTGAAGATTCACCACAAGGTCATTTGGGGCGCCGCCCTGATCGCTTCCCTTGTTCCCCTCTGGGGCGGGCTGTCGCCGGACCTCAAGTCCAACCTTGGACTGGTTGCAGCGGGCATCGGCGTGATGATCACCGGGATATTCGATCACCTGCTGCTGGTGAGGACCTTCGATTCCGTTGCCCGGTCGGGCGTCGAAGCCTGATCGAACCGATGGAAAGGAGAGACGACATGGACCGAAACTCACTTCTTGAAGCCGGCCCCACCTACACCTACCTACGCGGGCTTCTGGCTGTTCCCATAGGCGTTGTCTTCCTGCTCGCAGGAGCCACTTACCTCGAGTGGGGGCCGTTCGGCAGCCCCTGGCTCTTCTGGGGAGGGGCCCTGGCTTGCCTTACGGCAGGCATCGGGGTCGACCGCTTCTACCGCCGGCACTACGGCCGGGTCACGCCTCCCCGTGAGGCGCGGATCAGGGACGCGGTGTGGACGGTGTTCGGCGTGGCCGCTCTGATCGGGTTCGCGGTCGTGGATTCGATCTTCGAGTTGCCGGTCAACGGTTACGTGCTGGCCTACGCGCTGATGATGTTCGGCTACATCGCGACCTCCATCGGGTTGAAGCTGCGGCACGCAGTGGTCTGGGGAGCGCTGCTGCTGGCGGGCCTGCTGCCGGTCTGGAATGGAGTGGACGACGTCTCGGTGGGCCTGCTGCCCATGGGCATCGCCACGCTGATCGGCGGGCTGCTGGACCACGCCGCGCTCGTCTCCAACCTGGGGCCCTCACGGGTCAGTGCGGGAAACGGCAATGCCGGAGCCTAACCAGGAGCTCGTTTTGGACCGGCTGATCCACGAGCCGGGCCGCCTGGCGATTCTGACGGTGCTGTCTTCCGTCAAATCTGCGGACTTCGTTTTCCTTCAGCGCACGACGGGCCTCACCAAAGGCAACCTGTCCAGCCACCTGACCAAGCTGGAGGAGGCGGGCCTGGTGCAGATCGAAAAGCGGTTCGTGCTGAAGAAGCCCAACACGAGTGTCGAGCTGACCAAGGTCGGCAGGAAGCGGATCGCCGAGCACTGGAGCCGGCTTGACCGGCTCAAGAACCTGGCGCAGCCGCACCCTCAGGAATAACCTGCCGCTTTTACCCTGTGTGGCAAAGTGCCACGCAGGGTAATTTAGAAGGGTGGAAACCCAGCCCCGACTCTCGTTCCTCTACACAGAGGGCAAACCGACCATCCTGGGCTGGGTCCTGATCGCCGGAACGGTCGTCGGGGTTCTGGCCATCGGCGTGCTTGCAACGATCGTTTTGACCGTCGACGTGCCGCTCCCCGACGCAGCACCCGGCGGCAGCGCAACCGAGGTCCTGGACTCCAAGGGCGAGCTG
>JAICND010000042.1 GCA_025929005.1 Acidimicrobiia bacterium | reverse complement strand
GTCCCGACGACGCGAGCAAGCACGAGCACCGCGCCCGCGAGCGCGCCGCCCTCTTGTGCCTGAAGGCGCGCACGCCGATCAGCGCGTGGCCAAAGGCCCTGTCGCAGCAATGGCACCGCCTCTTGCATGAAGACCGCAACCACCGGGGCGGGCCCGTCGTAGTTGTCGACCACGTCCCTCACTGCCGCCGCCACCAGCGGTCCGCCCTCGGGTGAAGTGGGAACGTAGATCACCATCACGGCGTCGACTTCTTCAGACTCCAGCAGCGCCTTCAGACAGGCCTTGTACTCGTCGGGTCCGGCCGACGCGATCGTATCGACCGGGTTGCGAGTGGAGGCTTCAGCCGGCAAGACGGCTTGCAGCCGACCTTGCGTCGTCTCCGTCAACTCGGGAATGGTGAGCAGCCCCGCCTCCAGAGCATCAGCCGCCAGGATTCCCGGTCCACCGGCATTGGTGAGTATCCCGACCCGGCTTCCGCGCGGGAGTGGCTGGTTGGCGAGAAGCGAAGCCACCGCGAATTGCTCTTCGATGGTGTCGGTACGGATGACTCCTGCCTGAGTGAAGAGCGCATCAACTGCCACGTCCGATGACGCCAGAGCACCCGTGTGACTGGAGGCGGCCTTGCTACCCGAGACGCTGCGGCCCGACTTGACGGCCACGATCGGCTTGCTCATCCCGATCCGCCTTGCGATCCGGCTGAACTTGCGCGGATTCCCAAAGGACTCCAAATAGAGGAGGATCACATCGGTGGCCGGATCTTCCTCCCAGGCCAGCAAGAGGTCGTTACCGGATACGTCCGCTTTGTTGCCGACCGACACGAACTGGCTAATACCCGTTCCGGTTTGCTGGGCGTATTCGAGGATGGCGATGCCGAGCGCCCCAGATTGGCTTGACATCGCCACGTTGCCGGCTGGCGGCCGCACACCGGCGAACGTGCCGACCAGGTTCACCGCCGATGCAGTGTTGATGAGGCCCATGCAGTTGGGCCCAACCATCCTCATTCCCGAGGCTCTGACCAGGTCGAGAAGGTCGATCTCCCGGTCCTTTCCGTCTGCTCCGGTTTCCGAGAACCCGGCCGAGATGACGCAGAGGCCTCGCACCTTCTTCTGGGCGCACTCGGCCACGACTCCTTGCACTGCCTGGGCCGGTACGACGATGAAGGCCAGGTCGATCGGATCCGGGATGTCGAGCACGCTCGAGTAGGCCCGCACCGAGTTGACCACCGCCGCTTTCGGATTGACCGGGTACAGCGGGCCGGTGAACCCACCAGCCAGCAAGTTGGCGAAGAGCCGGGCTCCGATCGATCCCGCCGTGGTGGATGCTCCGATTACTGCGATCGAGCGAGGGAAGAAGATCGGTAGGAGCGAGGCGGCCACAGCCCGTCGCTCGCGAGACTCCTCGGACTCCCTGGCGCCGTGGGTGTGCTCAACCGGGAACTCGACCGTAAAAACGTTGTCCTCCAGCGTCCGGGACATCGTGTAGCCCGAGTTCCGGAACACCCTCATCATTTGCATGTTCTCGGCCATCACGAAGGCCCGGAAGGCTGTGATCCCGCGGCGGCGGGCGTGCACCGTTAGCAGGGACAGCAGTTCCGAACCGATACCTCGGCCCTGGTAGGGGTCGGCGACGGCGAACGCCACCTCGGCAACTTGTGGTTCCTCGGGGAGGCCGTCATACCTGCCCACCCCGACAATCTCCCCTTCATCGATGGCGACCAATGCCATACGCCGCGTGTAGTCGACGGTGGAGAAGTAGACAGCCTCGTCGTGCTCGAGCGCTTCTTTGACCCGGAAGAACCGAAAGTAGCGGCTTTGCGGACCGAGCCGTTGGAAGAAGCGCATCAGACCCTCGGCGTCGTCGGGTCGAATCGGTCTGATCTGAACGACATCCCCATCGCGCAGCACCGCATCGACTTCGTACTCGGAGGGATACGTGCTCAAGGCTGGTCCTGGTCAAGATCGGTCACAGCTTGACGTCGGGCTGCGGTGGCTGCGCGCGCTTCGGTCTCGCCGAGAGTGTGATTGCTATAGCGGGCGATGGAGTAGAGGTCGGTCAGTCGCCCGACAGCCGGAGAGCCTGCGGCTTCGAGGCGAGCCCCAAACTCGAATGGAGTCTCTTGGGCCCCGAGCGCGATTCGACGCGTCTCGGCAGTGTGCAGATACGACCGGAACTCGGAGGCAATCCGGCGGCGGAAGGGGTCGGCAGGCCGCCAGGGCTCGATGCGAGGGCGTCGAAACGGTGCACCCGTCGAGGCAATCTCACGATGGCGGCGGCGACGCCACCATTCAACGATCGCCGCCGGAATCTGTGTGATGGCGCGAAGAAGATCGAGCAGCACCCGCCCTACCTGTCGCCAGACCGAACCGGTCCCATGTTGAGCCAGGTGCGCCCGACGACGTGTGAAGACGGTGTAAACACCCAAGAAGACGAGAGCGAAGGCGACCAGCAGGACAAAGTCAAGCCACTCACCTGGGGCTCCCGCCGTGTTGCCGGGGTCGGGAACAAAATCGTTGGGGGCTGGGCCGGCGGGTGGGACCTGGTTGGGGGGTGGCTGGCGGGGCGGGTTGCCCATCAGCCTCGTCACCAAGGAGGTCAACCCCGCCGAGATCCATGTTGTCGCCGAGTGAAGGGCCGAGAGTGCTGGACGACCGAGACCGATGGCCAGCACTGCGCCCACGGCGCCAATTGTCAAGAAGGTCGTGCGTGCCAGGCCCCACCGATTTCCGATATCGGCATCGATGACGGCATGGTCTCGTTTCCATCGGGAGATTCGAAGCTGTCGTTCGACCGTCGAAAGAGCGGTCAGCCCGATCAGCCAGTAACCAAGAAATGACAGCACGAATCCGCCTGTGACCGGGCGAGATTGCAGAGGTGGAACCAGCCCTCCGTGACCCGCCACGACTGCAAGGGATTGGGCCAGACCGACCCAAAGGAGCCGGCCCCGGAGTCGCTCGGGAGCACTCGTGGCACTCTCGATCGGGTCGGCTGGATCGACGACTGCGTCGAGGTCGGACACGGTGATCTGGGTCAGCAGCCAGCTCACCAGGGTGGCCACCACTCCGACGAAGAGGGTGGCGGCTTGGGCGTTTGGTATCAGTGCGACCGCTGCCACCGGCGTCAAGGCGACCGCAGTCGCTTCCCCGGCCGCCATCAGCTTGCCTCTCGGCCGATCGAGCCGCCGGAATGCTTCCACCACGACCACTGCCGCCGCCATCGAGAGTGCCAGATACGCCGATGGGGCCGGCAATGCGACTCCCAGAGTCCAACCGATGGATCCAGCCAGGAGGATCAGAGTGATAAAGGTGGCCGGTGTCACAGACCCACCTCCACCAGCGATTGAATATCGGCGATCTCCCAAACCTTGATTCCTCCCAGCTCCGGTTTGTCGCCTTCGATCACGACGACCACGGGGCGCCAACCCCGCCGACGGAGGACCTGAAGCCTTTCGGTGACATCAACAGCCAGACGTCTAGTTATGAGGATCAACGTCGAGCCATAGGAAAGGCCCACCGGTTCAAGAAGGTTTGAGGGCGGAATCTCGTGACCGCCGGCGACAGCCAAGACTTCCAGCATTGCCATCAGATGGACATCGTCTGATGCTGGATCCAGGTGGATCTCACCGAATCGGAGGCCAGCTGCGAGCCGTTCCTTGGTGACTATGTGATGAAGGATCGAGGCCGCAGCAGTCACCGCAAGTTCGATGGGCCGCGATCGGGTCCCGATCCCTTCACGGGAGAGATCGAGCAGGACCATGGTCTCGCGGCTGAAACCGTGTTGGAGTCGAGTGACGAGCAGCGAACCCTGGTGGGCGGAGGCGGTCCAATGGATCCGGCGAGCTGAGTCGCTGGTTTGATAGGGCCTGACTCCGACGATTCGCATGGGGTCCTCGTGGAGCGGCAGCGGAGTCCGCAGTTCTGGGAAAGGAGACACGGCTGGCAGACCTAGCTGGTGAAGGGGAACGATTCGCGGATAAACGATGACAACGGGCCCTGCTGAGACACTGCGTTGGGCGGGTTGCCAGCCAAAGACGTCGCCACTGACCAATGTGGATGGCCCCAGTCGATAAGCGCCCCGCTTGGTCCCCACGATCCGAAACTCGGCCCGCCGGGCTTCACCGCTTGCCAGGCTGGTGGCCCAGCGGAGTGGCTGGGTCGACAGATCGAAGGGAACCAGGTCGGTGACGGAAAGCCAGGTAACCGGCAATCGCCCCCGGTTCCTGACCTCGACTTGAACCGTGCCGGTCTCACCGAGAAACAAGCGCCGCGGTGCCTTCCTCTCTAGCTCGACCCAGTCCAGAGCAGCAGTCGGCATCCGGGCCGAGTAGGCAGCCAGCAATACGAGGAGAACCGCGACAGCGGTGACGGCGCTGATGGCGTAGATGACGGCGATGGCTGCAAACAAGGCGCTCAGTCGCAGCGGGGTCATGGTTCGGCTCCGACCGGAGTGGCGGTCAAGAGTTCGTCGATCACGTCGTCTGATCGAACCCCCCGCAGCCGGCTTTGGGCTGACAGAACTAGTCGATGGGAGAGGACAGGTCCGGCGATGGCCTTGACGTCGTCCGGAAGGACGAAGTCCCGGCCCCGTACTGCCGCCAGCGCCCGGGAAGCAGCCGCCAGGAAGATGCTGGCGCGGGGACTGGCGCCCAGTTCCACCGCGGGATGTCCCCGCGTCGCAGACACGAGTGAGACGAGGTATCGGCCGACATCGGGGCTGAGGAGGGTTTGCGAAGCCGCCAGGCAAAGCTGCGGCCAATCGATGGCTTCGGCCACGGGCTCCAAAGAGTCGACCGGGTGATCAAGGCCCTGACGCTCTACCAGGGACTGTTCCTCGGAAGCCGCCGGGTACCCCATCGCCACCGACAATAAGAACCTATCCAGTTGGGCCTCCGGCAGCGGAAAGGTACCTTCGAACTCGACGGGGTTCTGGGTGGCGAGGACGAGGAAGACTTCGGGCAGGCGCCGGGTATCGCCGTCGACTGTCACCTGCCTCTCTGCCATCGCTTCTAGCAGTGCGGCCTGGGTGCGGGGCGTTGCGCGGTTGATCTCGTCAGCCAGGAGAACACTGGTGAACACCGGACCCGGTTCAAATCGGAACTCCGCGGTTCGGGGATCGAAGACCCGCACGCCTGTTACGTCGTTCGGCAAAAGATCGGGGGTGCACTGAAGCCTCCGAAAGGCAACGCCGAGAGAAGCCGCAAAGCTACGGGCCAGCATGGTTTTCCCCGTGCCAGGCACATCGTCGATCAGCACATGGCCCCGGCAGAGGGCGGCCACCACCAGCAACTCGATCTGTCGACGTTTGCCCAGGATGACCTTTTCGACGTTGGCGATGACTGCCTCGGCGGCCTGGAGCACGGTGGACACTGCCGAGACTATGCCAGAGATTGGACCTGATAGAGCGATCGCGCTTCGGGCAAGCCCGGCAACGAAACCAACCCCAGGCTCTTGAACCTGACACCGCTCCCCCTGATCGCCTCCCTTACCTCCGCTGAGGCGACGATCTGGCCGCCCCGGGCTGTGGCGCACAGGCGTGCGGCCGTGTGCACAGCGACGCCGATGTAGCCATTGCCGCGACGGGTGGGACGTCCGTGGTGAATCCCGATCCGGACCCGGACGGGCAGCTCCAGCGGCCAGGAGCGCGTCTTGAGGTGGCGCTGGATCTCGAAGGCCGCTCTCACCGCCGACCCGGGATCGACAAACACTGCAAAGAACTCGTCTGCCCGCGAGTCGACCTCGTGGCCCTGATTTCGGAGGACGCTCTCTCGAACCAGGTTCCGGACCCCGTCGAGCAGGTCCCCGTACTCCTCTCCCAGACGGTGGACGAGGCCAGTGGACCCTTCGATGTCGGTCATCATCAAACCCAGAAAGCCGCTCGGGAGACTGGATCCCTCCGATGTCTCACGTTGGCCAATCCGTCGCTCCGATTCGAGTTGGCCGGTTATGAACCCCACTGGCACGATGCCGTATTTCTTGGCAGCCTTGAGCAAGCGCATCCGCGCCTTCTCACGGGCTGCGTCGCTTTCGAAAGCAACCTGATTGAACCGAGCCAACGCGTTCTTCACATGGGCGGCATCGTTGATCGGGAGCCGTCGGTTTCCTTTCGAATCGACATAGGCAAACGATGAGTCGGGAAGTCGCGCCCGCTTGCTCGCCTCAAGTTTGGGCATTGCCAGACGATAGACCGAGCCGCTGTTCGGGCTGATAAGGGAAAATGTCGATCATCTCGCCGGCCGCCACTCGCTCTTGGACCTGCCGCCACCAAGTTGCCGTCAACAGATCCTGGTGGTGATCGAGAAACGCCTCCCTCAGCGCACCATCGACCCCGAGAAAGCGGGCGAACTCCTCAGGAAAGATGTCATCGGGTCCCACCGCGAACCACGGTTCGGCCGCCATCTCGTCCTCAGGGCTCTCGGCCTGCGGCATCTCCCGAAACACGCACCGGTCAATAGTCGTCAGCTCGTCGTAGTCGTAGAAGACGACCCGGCCATTACGAGTCACTCCGAAGTTTTTTAGCAACAGGTCGCCAGGAAAGATTCCCGAGGCCGCGAGTTCTCTGATCGCCCATCCATAGTCAATGATGGCCAACCGGGCGAGGTCGGGATCGGCGTCACGCAGGTATATGTCAAGAGGAATGACCCGGCGCTCGAGATAGGCATGTTTGATCACGACCTCGGAACCATCGCTTGCAACGGTCCGTCCACATTCCCGCTCGAGCACTTCCAGCAGGCCCGGGTTGAACCTGTTGAGGTCGAACTTCAGAAATTCGAATTCCTGGGCATCGATGAGACGACCAGCCCTGTCACCCTGAAACACCATCCGATAGCGATCCCTCACGTCTGCGGGCGTCGCTCTCTTGGGCGCTGGGAACCTGTCTTTGATGACTTTGGTAACGATGTCAAACCCCGGCAGGGTGAACACCGACATGACCAATCCTCGAGTCCCGCGGGCAAAGTCGAAACTCTCCCCCGAAGATGTCAGGTGAGCGAGCAGCTCCCGGTAGAGCGCTGTCTTTCCGTGTTTGTGCTGTCCGATGGCGATGTACAGCTCCGACAGGCGCTTCCGCGGCAACAAGGTGCGCAGAAATCTGACGAGGTCGTAGGGCCGCTCGACGTCGACGTGGAAGTAGGACCGTGCGAACGAGAACAGGATCGACACCTGATTCTCAGTCAAGAGGACCGCGTCGAGATACATGCCGTCCTTGTGATGAAGAATGGCTAGGACCAGCGGCATGACATGAGAGCCGCTGTAGATCCTCCCGACGACGTAGGCGGCCTTGCCACGAAAGAAGACGGCATCGACCACCTCGGCCCGCTCGACCACCCTCAAGGCTCCGATCCGCCGCAGATGCTCACCGATCCGGGCCGCGGCCAGGGCAACGTCGTCATCCAGAGATCTGAACTGTCTGGTTAACCCCGTGTCGTTCACGATCGCCCGCACCAGCGCGGCGTTGCCTTCGGGATCTCCGTACGTTCGATAGACAGGCCGATCGGCTTCGGTGGGTGGAGTGTCGAAATCGGTGTCGACGAACTCCATGGTCGGATCGACCCCAACCGTCGTGAAGACCTTGCGGGTCACCGAGTTGAAAAACGTCTCTGCTAGCTCAAAGTAGCTTCGATCCTGGATGAGGTTCGAATAGACCGCCTTCATCGCCGCCCATACCGCTTTCTCGCCGGTCCGATTGCCGAGCATCCGCGCAATGTCTTCGGCGGCCTGGGCGGAGGCCATACCGTAGAGATCAAGCCGCTGGCGGGCATCGGCTGCGATCCCGCGCCAATCCCGCTCTTCGAATCGGATCCGGGCCCGCCTCGTCACGATTCGAAAACGCCCATCGAAGGAGGCGTAGGCGTCGGCAATCGCCTGGGCGCCCAAGCTGGCAAGGCGCGAGTCCGACAGGATTGGAGTGGTCATCCGCGTGCCCGGGGTGGGATTTGAACCCACACGCCCTTTCGGGCAAAGCATTTTAAGTGCCTTGTGTCTGCCGTTTCACCACCCGGGCTCCAGCAAAAGGCTAACGACCCCGTCGAGCAGATCATGATTCGAAACTGTGACCTGCTGGGCACCGAGAGCCGCCACACACCCCTCGGCGATGACGGCCCCGGACAGGATTACGGGCGCTCGGGCGGGATCGAATCCGGGCAGAGCTGCTGTCTGTTCAATTGTCAGAAGAGCCAGTCTCTCGACCAGGCCGGAGACTTCCCCTGCCGTTAACGACGACAGGTGCACTTCTGGATCGCCACGATTGATTCCCGCCAGGCTGGTCCAGGTTCCCGCCACCCCCAGAACGTTGCCGCTCGTTGCGGCGATTCCGGCGAAGCTCTCTTGCACCAGACCCCTTGCCATGGCCAAGTCCTCGACGGAAGGTGGACGATTGCGGAGGACCCTCTCGGTCAGCCGGACTGATCCCATCTCGAGGGATCGCCCGCCATCGACCGTCACGAACTCCGTCG
>JAICND010000145.1 GCA_025929005.1 Acidimicrobiia bacterium | reverse complement strand
TTGCCGAACTCGCAGTCGATACCGCTGTCATCGAGGTAGGCCTGGGCGGGCGGCTTGATGCCACCAACGTTGCGCGAGGTGAAGTGGCGGTCGTGACCGGGATAAGCGTCGACCACACGGAGTTCCTCGGCTCCACGCTTGAGTTGATTGCTGCTGAGAAGCTGGGAATCGTCAAACCCGGTGCGATTCTCGTGACCGGCCCGCTTCCAGACCCGGCCATGCAAAAGGCTAGGGAAGTCGCCGCCGAGGTCGGGGTCCAGCACGTGCTGTACGGATCTGACTATCGGTTGGGAGACGCCACCCGTGCTGTCGGCGGGTGGCATTGCAGTGTCGAAGGTGCCTGGGCCGCGTACGACGATCTCTATCTGCCTATCCATGGCCGTCATCAGACCACCAACCTCGCCATCGCAATCGCGGCGGTGGAAGCTCTGCTGGGCCGGGCCCTTGACGAAGATGCCGTCCGTCAAGCGACTGCCACGATGACCTCTCCCGGTCGCATGGAGCTGATACCGGGTCCACCTCCGGTCCTGCTCGACGGAGCACACAACGCCGAGGGCTTTCAGGCTTTGTCCTCCGCCCTGGCGGAGGAATTCGCGGCACGCGACTGGGTGGTAGTCCTGGCAGCTATGGAAGACAAAGACCTAGAGACGATGCTCCCTGCTCTGGCGGGGAGGGTGAAGGGAGCAGTCGCCACTCGTACAGATTCGCCTCGAGCCTTGCCTCCAGATGTCCTGGCCGATGCTGCTGCTAAAGCGCTAGGGGTGCCGGTAGAGGCGCAGCCAACCATTGGGGGGGCGTTGGCAGCCGCCCGGATCATGGCCGGGGACGGATCGGGCATCCTCGTGACTGGATCCCTCTATCTGGTGGGAGCGGTTCGGAGCCTTTTAGTGGGGGATGGTCTGGTCCAGCGCAACGAGCGATAAGAGCGGACTCAATCGAAAAAGAGCGCAAGCTCACGCTTGGCCGACTCGGGGCCGTCGGACCCGTGAACGATGTTCTGCGTCACTTCCTGTCCCAAATCGCCCCGTATCGTCCCCCGTTCGGCCTTGCGTGGGTCGGTGGCTCCCATCACCTCCCGGGCGGTGGCGATCGCCCCCGGCCCCGACCAGTCCATGGCCACCACGGGACCGCTGCATATGAAGTCGAGCAGCTCGGGAAAGAAGGGTCTTTCGAGGTGCTCGGCGTAGTGGTGGCGGGCCATCTCCTCGGTGATCGTCAGCATCCTTATGCGCTCCAGGCGGAGGCCCTTCCGCTCGAGACGGCTGATGACCTCGCCAATCAGACCCCGGGAGACGCCATCGGGCTTGACCATCACAAAGGTATGTTCATCCATTTCCACGACGCTACAACCTCCCCCGGGCGATCCGTTCGAGGCGGTCAACCCGGGATGGCGCGACCCAGCCCAGCGTCCTACACTCGCCAGGTCCTTTTCGCGTTCTTCCCTTTCTGCTATGGCCGAACCGATATTCTCTTTTGCAGGCCAAGACATGGCCATCGACCTGGGCACCGCCAACACCCTGGTGTTCGTCCGCGGGCAGGGCATAGTGCTCAACGAACCGTCGGTCGTGGCGATCAACGTCGACAATGGACGCGCCCTGGCGGTCGGTATGGACGCCAAGCGGATGATCGGACGCACCCCCTCCTACATCAGGGCCATCCGCCCGCTGCGGGATGGCGTCATCGCCGACTTCGACATCACAGAGAAGATGCTCCGCTACTTCATCCAGAAGGTTCACAAACGCCGATGGGCCCGGCCCCGGATCGTTGTGGCGGTGCCGTCAGGCATCACCCCGGTTGAGCGAAGAGCCGTCGAGGAAGCGGCGTATCACGCAGGGGCGCGGCGGGCTTACACCATCGAGGAGCCGATGGCCGCTGCCATCGGAGTCGGCCTTCCCATCGGAGAGCCTTCGGGCTCCATGGTGGTTGACATCGGTGGCGGAACCACCGAGGTAGCCGTGATCTCACTGGGCGGGATCGTCGTGAGCCGCTCGATCCGCGTCGGAGGTGACGAACTCGATGAGGCGGTCATCGAATGGGTCAAAAAGGAGTACAACATGCTCCTTGGAGAAAGGACCGCCGAACAGGTCAAGATGGCTATCGGATCGGCGTGGCCCTATGCCGACGAACCTTCCGCCGAAGTACGCGGCCGCGACCTCGTGACCGGTCTGCCGAAGACCATCCTTCTCACCAGCCCTGAGATCAGGGAGGCGATCGAAGAGCCCACCCAGGCGATCGTTGACGCCGTGAAATTCACACTCGACAAGACCCCTCCAGAATTGGCCGCCGACATCATGGAGAGGGGCATTGTGCTCACGGGTGGCGGAGCGCTCCTTGTCGGTCTCGACGAGCGACTCGCTCACGAGACCGGGATGCCGATCGTGACGGCCAAGCGACCGTTGCAGTCCGTGGCTATGGGTTCCGGCAAGTGCCTGGAGGAATTCGAGACCCTGCTCTCCTCTTCAGCGAGGCCATGAGCGAGCCGGCCCTGACAGCCGGCACTCGATGATGCTGGATCGGGAAACTCGGCGAGACCGCACTCTCCCCACCTTCATATCTCTGGTGATCTTTGCGTTTGTCCTGATGACATTCGACGTTCGGGCGGCAGAGACCGATCTCGCCGCCCGCGTTCGGAGCGGCGCCCTGACCTTGATCGCACCCCTACAAAGAGTGTCGGCGTTTGTCATCGATCCGATCGCCGACCTGCTTGACAGCCTCAGCGGGCTGGCCACCCTTCGCGCCGAGAACGCCGCCCTGCGATCGGAGGTAGCCCGCCTCCAGGCCGAGCTGGCCGGAGTGGAGGACGATCAGGCGCGCCTACTCGTATTGGAACAGATCTACGACCTGCAACTCGAGGACGCAGCAACGGCGCGGACCCCGGCGAATGTGCTCGGCCGGCCCGACCCTACTGAGTCGAGTTTCGTCGTCGACAAGGGCACCGATCAGGGAGTGGCAGTGGGTCATCCGGTGGTCGACCAGCACGGATACGTCGTCGGGCGGGTCACCGAAGTCTCAGGGGGCTTCGCAACCGTGGTGCCCATCAGCCAGGACCGCGAGGGCGTCACGGTGCTCGTCGGTGGTCAGAATGGAATTCTGTCATCGCAGCTGGGGAGCGACCTCCTCCTGCTCGAGGTCTTCGACGCAGTAGAGCCTCTGCGGGCAGGAGACCTGGTAGTCACGTCAGCTGTCTCGATCGACTTTCCGGCCGGCCTGGCAGTAGGTGAGATCGTTGAGGATGCCGGGCTGGAAGGCACTGCCCTGTCGGCTCAAGTCTCTCTCTTTGCTGACATCAACACCTTGCGGGTGGTCTTGATCATCACCTGGCCACCGGAACCCGGGATCGGCGACCCTGTGACCACGACCACCACCACGACGACTGTCCCCGGGGCTACGACCTCGACGACGGGGGGAGAATGGGGAGCGTTCGCGGCCTCCTTATCTCGCTGGGCCTGGCCATTCTGGCGCTGATCGTGCAGGCAACGCTCTTCCGGCGTTTTGAGTTCGTAACCCCTGACCTGGTCGTGGTTGTGGTGATCCTTGGCTCGCTTAACCTGCGGCCCGAGCTGGCGCTGGTGGCTGGATTCATCGCCGGGCTCCTCGTGGACGTGTCGGTCGGTACCACGGTCCTCGGCCTCCGAGCACTCACCTACACGGCCATCGCCTTCATCGCTATCCAGACGAGGAGCCGGGCCGATTCCAGCCCGCTGGCGGTGGGGGTATGGGCGGGGCTATTGACTCTGGTTTCGGTAGCCTTCTTCCTGATGGTGGGAGTCCTCTTTGGCCAATCGGCGGAGCTGGGAGGCCAGGTGTTTCGTCGATTGGTACAGGTCCCCTTGGCCAACGTGGTGGCGGCGGGGATTCTGGCCGTTCCCATAACCCGGCTGTATCAGCTGGGAGCCCGGCGCTCATGAAGTTCGGAACCCGGCTCACGCTGGTTTCGGCCATGTTTGTCGGCATGTTCGGCGTCCTGGGCGTGAGGTTGTGGTTCGTACAGGTGGCCGAAGGAGCGCAAAGCGCGGTCATCGCCGAGGAACAGACCTGGGTGACGATCGAAAGCCAGGCGCCCCGGGGCGACATCTTCGATCGCAGCGGCAATCTCATGGTCACCAGCCGGTTTGTGCCGCAGGTGGTGGTCGACCGCCGTTTCGTGGATCCCGACGAACAACCTGTCCTGGTTCAGCGGCTATCGGGCCTCCTCGCCATTCCCGTCCGCGACCTCGAAAAGCTCTACGAGGACGCCGGCATCAACGGTCGCTTTCCTGTAACAACCGTTTCGGCTGAGACTGCCTATCGAATCCAAGAGCAGCTGGGGGATCTGCCCGGCGTGAGCATCGTCAAGATTCCGGAGAGGGTCTATTTGGTTGGGCCGACCATGGCCCACGCTATCGGCCACCTGGGTCTCCCGGACCAGACCGACCTCGACACCCGCCCGGATCTCGATCCCAACCTGCGAATCGGCAAATTGGGTGTCGAGCGGATCTACGACGAGTACCTTCAAGGAGACCCGGGCGCCAGGGAGCTGCGGCTCAATCGGAGCTCGGAGGTAGTGGAGGAGCGACCCCCGATTGCACCGGTGCCCGGCGATGCGCTCTATCTGACATTGGACTTGCGCTTGCAGGAGATCGCCGAACAGGCCCTCGAGAGCGGGGTGTTGCTCTCCAATCAGGTAAAGCAGGTCGAACGCGACGACGGTGAAGAGATCCACAACGACACCCAGCGGGCGGCGGTGGTCGTTCTCGACATCAAGACGGGAGCGGTGCTGGCGCTGGCCTCGTTTCCCGACTTCGACCCGTCCTTGTTCGTTGGGGGGGTGGACCCGGCGACGTTTGCGGCACTCAACGATGCGCAGGCTTTCAACAACCTGGCGATCTCGGGTCTGTACCCACCGGCATCGACCTTCAAGGCGATTACCTATGTGGCCGCGATGGAGGAAAACCTTCCTCTGGCGAAAGAGAATCTCGACGAGGGGTCGGGCCTGATCCATTGCAACAGCACATTGCGGCTGGAAGGGGTCGATGAAGGTGACCCATTCGTATTCCACGATTGGTACA
>JAICND010000191.1 GCA_025929005.1 Acidimicrobiia bacterium | reverse complement strand
GGATCTCGAAGCGGGTGTCGACAGGATCGCAAGCCGCCGTGCCGTCGTTGATGTCGACGGCGTGAACCAATCCATCACTGGAAGCCAGGTAAATCGTGTCGCCGTGGAGAGCGGGAGCCGTTTCGAACGGCCCTGCCGGCTCACCCTCTGGATACACCCACTTCGGCTGACCACCGGCGAGGAAAAAGCTGAGCAATCGTCCCTCAGTGGTGGCGACGTATACGGAGTCGCCGACAACGAGTGGCGTCGTGACGACCTCGCCAACGTCCTGCTGCCAAAACTGAATGCCGCGGAAGGCGCTGTGGGCATGAAGGACACCGCGGTCGCTGACATAGACGACGACGGTGCCGGACTCTCCGGCCTCCCCGGTTGCTATGGGCGAGCCAAGCCTTTCGATCTGGATCTCTTGTTCAACGTCTCCTGATCGCTGTTGGATGACCTGGATGATGTTCTCATCGTTGGGCACGAACAGATATTGCCCATGGGCGATTGGAGGTCGCACAAAGAAGGGGCCTGAGGGGTTCCTCCAGTAGTGGCCGGTGGCCTCTCCGATCCCGGCTCCCGACCCGACCCCACTGCGTCCCGGGTCGCCACGAAACTCTGTGCTTCCCAAGATCCCGGTCTCGGGGGCGGCCACCACCATGTCCTCCATCTCTATCACGGTCGTGGTGGTGGTGGCCAGCGTGGTGGTGGTGGGAGGGGGTTCTGTGAGGTTGACCACCGCCAGCGCAGCGCCCACCGCAATGACGGTCATAGCCGCGGCAGTACCGACTATTGCCAGCGGACCGCGCCGCCGCCGGACCGGCCGCCGTCGAACCAGACCGGCTGACCGCCGCTGCGCCGGGCTGAGGACCATCTCACCCGCCAGTCCAGCCGCCGATAGTGCGTTGTCGATTCGCTCTCGTAGCAGGGCTACCTCGTCTTCACCGACCTCGACGTCTGTGGCGAGGGCAGTCTGGGCGGCGGGGTTGTCGAGGAAGGTCGGGGCCCAATCTTCCGGCAACCGACCAACCACCGACCGCATGGCGGCCGCGACCGGAAGAGCGATCGGGTCCTGCCAGAGGTTGCCTGCGGTGATGGCCTTGGCGGCCTGAACTGGATTGCCGAGTTGCATCGCCAAAGCGGCGGCTTCGGCTGCGAGTTCGGAGTCCTTCTCCCGTTTTGACCTCATCGTCATTAGATCGGCGGCCGCCCCCAGCCAGCGGCTCTGAAGAAGCTGGTCGGTGAGATCCTCTGCCCGGGACTGCGGCCAGGTGTCTGAGAGTTCAAGTTCCAGCTCCTCGAGGCGGAGTCGCCATCTCAGGCCATTGCTTCCGGGCGGCGTGGCGGCCAGGGCGGCTTCCACTTCAGCACGGGCCTCGTCAACTGAACCGCCGCCTGCAAGAGCCCGAGCTCGCAAGTAGCGACAGACGTTCTCCCATGACGGAAGTGATGCCAGCGCCGTTGCCAAAGCTTGGTCGGCGGCGGCGAGAGCAACATCCCACTGCTCGAAAAGGAGACCGCCCTCGGCAGCAGCCAGCTGCGAGATGAAGACAGGTGCAAACGCCTCAACTTTGGCGGCCAATCCCTGAGCCCGCTCGATTGCCTCGAGGGCGTCAGCCGGGCGTCCTACTCCGAACAGCGCTCTGGCCCAGTAGGCCTCCTTGTCGGCCTGAGATGCCTCACCTTCTTTGGAAGCTGCTTCGTCGCGGAGGCGAGCGAATGCGATCTCGGCGTTACGCATTTGACCCTGGTCGAGGTCGATCCACGCCTGGTTGAGTCTCCCGTAGAACCGCTGAATGTCAGAACCATGCGCTTCGAGGAGCGCCTGTCCCTTCGAGACGGTCGATGCTGCTTCTTCCGCGAAGCCGAGCCTGGATAGTTCTCTCCCGTGAAAGGTCAGGAGGGAGCCGAGCTTGGCCGGGGAGTTGGCTCTGGTCGCGGCCAGCTCCGCCAGCGACACCCACCGTTCCGCCTCCTGGGGGTGTTGAAGGTCATCCTCGACCGAAGCTGCAAAGCCCAAAGCGTCGACCAGGTCCTCGCCGGTAAGTCGAGGTATGGCAGTCTCCAGCGAAGAGCGGGCTGAGGCGGTTTGCCCCCGATTCCGGTAGAGGCGAGCAAGGCGCAAACGAAGCCGCCCTTCGGTCTCACCGCCATCGAGTCTCGCATCCGAGAGCGCGCCGAAGGCCATCTCCAAGAGGTCGATCTGCTCCGAATCGCTGTACCGGGAGGATCCGTCGAGGATGGCGTCAGCGAGGGTCCGCCACGCCCCCGCGTACCGCCCTGCCGCGGCCAAGAGGCGACCGACCTGGCGGGGCTCGGCTTGAGCGTTTGCCATGGCATCAGCAAGATGGCCGGCCAGGTAGGTCGCCACCGCCGGAGATACGTCTGGGGTTACTCCCGTCGCCAGCACATAACCGGCCGGGGTTTCACGAAGTTTGCCTGCGTTCACGAGGCTCGTCCCGACTGACATGACCTGCTGCGGGGTGGAGCCAAGCGCAGTCGCGGCAGCGTCCACGGGCACAGCCATCCCGGCGACGGCTACCAGCGATAAAAGGTCCGGTTCCCCACCTCGATCCACGGGGTCAGCGTAATCAGACCGCAAGGTCCCAAGTGGCGTCGTCCGTGGTCGTCTTCTA
The DNA here is from genome assembly GCA_025929005.1 of Acidimicrobiia bacterium. Taxonomy (GTDB): domain Bacteria; phylum Actinomycetota; class Acidimicrobiia; order Spongiisociales; family ZC4RG35; genus JAICND01. Next base: position 1,727 of record JAICND010000191.1, on the reverse strand, counting down.
GATCTTCCAGACCATTCCGGCTGTCAGGGCGATCAGGAGTCCCTTGATAATGGTTCCAGGGTCAGGCGCGGGGATCTCAACACCGAGTTCTTCGAGGGCGGTCCTCAGACCAGGGCCTGCCTTGTACCAGCCACCACTGACTCCGTTGGCCGGATCTGGCTCAATGTGTGTGACCGGGCCACCTTCGGCATTCATATAGAGGAATTGGACGATGTCGCTGTATCCCATGTCCCAGGTCACCGTGAGCGGTTCGCCGAGGTCACCGGCCGGGCGCGGTGCCGACGGCCCGCCATCCACAAAGGCGAGGGCAATGACCCCGGATTCGTCCCGGAAATCCCAGAATGGGTCCTCGTCGACGTATCGGTAAACCCCGAAAGTAACCGTGGCGGTTCCTCCAGGACCCGTGATGGTGGCGCTGCCTGGACCTTTGGCAAGTGATGGTGTGGCCGGCACCAAGACGATGACAAGGGCCAGCCACAACCAAGCGGAGCGGCATGATCTCATGTCCATCTCTACACCGCTCACCCTCCTGAGGTTCCCTATCAATCGATAACGATCCCGTGGGAAACCAGCATCTTTTCGAAGGTCTGAATGAATCCATCGGGACCCTCGACGTCTAACCAATGCTCACCGGTTGGCTCGATGCGGTGTTGGCGACTCACATCAGGGGTGAAACGCCGCCGGCTCTCCAGATACGGTTCGATGATCTGGGCGACCTCATCGTCCCACCGGAGATGCAGTGCCAACCCGCCGGCGATGCGGTGGGCGGCATCGATGTGTTCAGTGACGATGTCACCGAGCTGGTCGGATGCGATGAGTTCGGAATCATCGTGTCCGCCCACTCGATCGAGGAATGGGAAATCCTCGGGTCTGATCTCGAGCCGTGCGATTGGGCGGAGCTCGATCGTGCTGGCCCACTCGTTGGAATTTGGTCCTCCGGGATAGAACGGGATCGGTTCGAACGTTTCGGGAGGCAGCAGGTAGAGGGTGCCGGTACGCCAGATGTCGGTACCGAGAAACTCGTGGTGAACGGAGAAGTTGTAGACGTCGAGCACCTCGTCACCGGATGAGAAATTGAGAACGCCGTTGCGGATCGACCCATCGAGCTTGGAGCGATCGATCACCGCAAACCACATCGACCACAACCCAAACGGGGTGCCGTAGACCGCTCCCCGGTTGCCACGACCGCCATGATCGAAGAGCTCGATTGAGCCACGACGAGGGACGAATAGGTCGAGGTCGCCGTGGGGTGATCCATGGAAGATCACGTGTCGACCACGGGTGAGCCATTCAACGAAGCGATGACGGGGCCAGGGCAGGTCCCAGGCGATCCACCCTCCATCGGATCGTTGCCGGATCTCCGTCCATAGCTGCTGGTAGGCGGCGTCTTCCTCTTGCGTCAGCTCCGGTTCGGACAGGATGAGGCCCTTGCCGGTCGGCCACGGAGGCGGATCGGGCCGGTCGATACGCTCGATGGGGATGATCCCGCCGATCACCCCACCGGACTCGTTGAAAGAGATCTCGGCACCGGCGAACGAGCCCGTCTCGACAATGAACGAGCCGTCGCCCGTGGGTCGCAGCGTCGGGGCGAAGCGATCCGGCACCGACTCGAAGCGGATGACGAGGCGGCCCTCGATCTCGACGACCTCGGCGATATCGCCGACCAGGTCATAGATGCCGGCGACGTTGCTCATGGCCGCCACGGGGCACGGCCATCGATATCGCCG